>JAOZLU010000391.1:1269-6803 GCA_029934695.1 Desulfobacterales bacterium
AAAGTGGAACGCATCAAACATCAAACATCAAACATCAAACTCATAGCTGAAGAACTTACTCTGAATGAATCTCAGGTTCAGGCGGTTGCGCTTCTTCTTGAAGAAGGGGCAACAATCCCATTTATTGCGCGCTACAGAAAAGAAGCCACAGACAGTCTTGATGAAGTTGCAGTGGCATCTGTCCGGGATCGGCTGAGTCAACTGAAAGAACTGGATGCACGCAGGGAATCTATTTTAAAATCCCTTGAACAGCATGGTCATCTGACTGATGAACTGAAAGAAAAGGTCATGACTGCCGAAACCATTACCGTTCTGGAAGATATTTACCTGCCATACAAGCCGAAGCGCCGGACAAAAGCCACGATTGCAAGGGAAAAGGGACTTGAGCCGCTGTCTTTGGCTATTTTTGAACAAACCGGAGCAGATCCGTATCAGGAGGCAGCTGCATTCGTTGATCCTGAAAAAGGGGTGGAATCGGCTGATGATGCCCTGTCAGGCGCAAGGGATATCATCGCTGAAATGATCAACGAAGATGAGAAAGCCCGTGCCAATATGCGTCAGTTGTTTTCCTCAAAAGGGAGCTTCAAAAGCAGCGTTGCAGCCAACATGGAAACCGAAGGGGCAAAATATAAGGACTATTTTGACTGGGAAGAGCCTGTGGCGACAGCACCCTCTCACCGGGTTCTGGCCATGCGAAGGGGTGAAAAAGAGGATGTCCTGAACCTCAGTGCCACTCCGCCTGAAGAGGATGCCATTGAAAAACTGAAACGCCTTTTTGTGAAAGGGGACTCAGAAGATTCAAAGCAGGTTGAAGCGGCCGTCCATGACTGTTATAAGCGACTCCTTTCACGATCCATGGAAACAGAAATCCGGCTGGACACAAAGGAGAGAGCAGATGCTGAAGCCATCAGGGTATTTGCTGAAAATCTTCGTCAACTGCTTCTTGCGGCTCCGTTAGGACCCAAAAGAGTCATGGGTGTTGATCCGGGTTTCAGAACCGGATGCAAAATCGTTTGTCTTGACAGACAGGGAAAACTTCTTCACAATAACACCATGTATCTCCATCAGCCTGAAAAATCAGTTGAACTGACAAAAAAACTGTGCCATGAATTTGACATAGAAGCCATTGCCATCGGAAACGGCACGGCTGGCAGGGAAACAGAGGCATTTATCAAGGCGATTCCCCTTTCAAAAAAGATTCAGGTGCTAATGGTCAATGAAAGTGGCGCATCTGTTTACTCTGCATCAGAAGTGGCACGGGAGGAATTTCCTGACGTGGATCTGACCGTCCGGGGGGCGGTTTCCATTGGCAGACGCTTGATGGACCCGCTGTCGGAGTTGGTGAAAATTGATCCCAAATCCATTGGCGTGGGCCAGTATCAGCATGATGTTGACCAGACCGCTCTGAGGCAGTCACTGGATGATGTGGTTATCAGTTGCGTGAACGGAGTGGGTGTGGATGCAAACACAGCAAGCGTCCAACTGCTCACATACATCTCAGGCTTAGGCCCTCAGTTGGCAAAAAATATTGTGGCATACAGAAACGAAAACGGCTCTTTCACTTCCAGAAAGGAATTGAAAAAAGTGAAACGCCTCGGGCCAAAGTCATTTGAGCAATGTGCAGGGTTTTTAAGGGTCAGAGACGGTGAAAACCTCTTGGATGCCAGCGCAGTCCATCCTGAAAGCTATCATATTGTGGATGTTATGGCCAAAGACCTTGACTGCACAGTTTCAGACCTGATGAAAAAAGCTGAACTCAGGAAAAAGATAGAGGTTTCAAAATATGTCACAGACACCGTGGGCATTCCGACCCTCAAAGATATCCTTGAAGAACTTGCAAAGCCGGGGCGTGATCCCAGGGAAAAATTTGAGGAATTTGCCTTTGCAAGCGACATTGAAAAAATAGGGGATTTGAAGTCCGGCATGAAGGTTCCTGGCATTGTGACCAATGTAACAGCATTCGGGGCATTTGTGGATATCGGGGTTCATCAGGACGGACTTGTGCATATCAGTGAGTTGGCGGACAGATTTGTGAAAACCCCCGGGGATGTGGTCAAAGTTCATCAGCGGGTGAATGTCACCATTACAGATGTTGATATTGAAAGGAAAAGGATTTCTCTGTCCATGAAAGCCATTCCGGGCCAGCAAAGGCAACCCAGAGAAAAACCGCCGAAAAAGCAGAAACCCGGACAGAAAAAAGCAAAAGCTAAGGACAGACCGTTTAATAATCCGTTTGCCGATGTTTTTGGAAAATAAATTTGGGGATGTTCCAGAATGGAAAGTGAAAAGTGAAAAGTCCCCTCCGGCTTTTTACTTTTCACTTTTTTTTATATAAAATGCAAAGAAAGCTTGACTATCAGCAGTTAATCAGTTACTGAGGGTAAATAAATGGCCATTACTTCCATGATTATAATTTATTATGCCAATTATCAGGATAAAACTTTGACTCTTAACAAAAACAGCAGGTCATCATCTGCTTTGTGAAAAACGGCATTGTTATTAAGCAACTGATTTTAAAAGTTTTAATCCGATATTTAATTCGCACTTTTATTTAATCATTTTTTAAAAACTTATCGCTGACAATGATTAACTCATCAGTCACAAGTGATCTGAAACTTTTGATTTAAAATATTTCAACTTTTTTTGAAATCATTAAATATTCAGATTTTGAATATGCCTGACATATATGAATGATTTCAGTATGTTGATGCAAATCAGGCTGGCGAGTCAGTAAGTCGGCAAAAAAAAAGGAAAACAATGATGCCTTATATTTCTTTAACAAAAACAGGTACAAGTGAGGAAGCTGATGTGGAGGAAGAGAAACTTCGGATGGAGAAAGCAAAAAAAGTTTTCCGCCACCCCGTCAGGAACAGAATACTGGATATCCTCAGGGATGGTCTGCCTCGCACTCAGCGAGAGCTTGGCAGGATACTCTCCATGTCCAATGCCGCTGTCCATTATCATGTGAAAATGTTGTTGGAAATCGGCATCATCACGTTGCACAGCACCCGACCGGGTCCGAATGGCATTACCGAAAAGCTATATGCAGCAGATATTGGGGATTGGCCAGCCGTTTCCGAAGAAGATGTGGACTTTTACATGGATTATATTGTGTCATGGATGAACGAACGACACCGGGAAGGGTTGAACCTCTTGAAATCAAAAGGTTATATAATACCATTTCTTGCCGGAAGTTACTCTGCTCGTGCATCATTGCCAGACCTGATCCAGTTCAAACATGATGTTGAAAAACTTTTCGACAAATTTCATAAGAAATGCAATAATTCCAAGACGAAAGATGACGGTCATCTCCAGTTTGCTGTTACCTTCTCCATATTGCCTTCCCAAGAAGAGGTGACGGAAGACTCCCGCAATATACTTGAGTTTGAACCTCAGCTCTCTGAAAAGAAACGAAAAAGAAGATAACGCAGATATGTGGAATTTAAGATAATGTTTTGCATATCCACGAAAACAAAGGTTTTGTGCCGGACGGGGTTTTTGTGCCGGACGGGGTTTTTGTGCCGGACGGGGTTTGCAACCCCGTCCGGCAGTCTTAGCTTGATGCGTATGGGGATAATCCCCCCGTGAACGTGAACGGAACATGCACGGGGATTCACGACACGTTCACGTTTACGGCCTCCCTTAATCCGTTATAATCAGAAATTCTATTTGCTGGTTCAAAAACGGGTCTCTCCCTGCTTCAGAAAGTTGAACCTGATTCTCAGAAAATTGTAAGTACCTCGCCATATGTTTTCAGGTATCTGCATATGAGGAACAGCTTTCCCGTTGTGAACCGCAGATGGATGCAAGCTGTTTTCTCAGGAAAAAATCCCGGGAAATTTTTGCCCGGGTACTTACCTTCTCTAAATCCGCTATAACCAGGAAAAAATATATTTGCCAATCCTTTTACCGAAAGTGAAATACGCCTACCTATGAGGGAGGATATTTCCCATCCCTGAATACTCTCTTTACCCCATTGACTTATCCTGCCATCTGAAATAATTTCCCCTCTGAAACATCGAATACAGAAGCTCCAAGAATTTCTTGCCTGCCCCGTTTCCAGACTGAGCGTGGAACTTGCTCCGGAGTCTGAAAATTATTTTTCGGAGGCGAAAACAGACTTCAAAATAAGGAAGGAAAATATGAAAGCGTTTTTTAAAATGAATATTTTGCTTTTGTCAATCCTGGCATTTGCTTCATGCGCCATAAGCCCCGATTATAAACGCCCGGAAGTTCACAAGAAAGAGGCATGGAGCGAATCTGAACCCGCGGCTGTCTCGCCGTCTCAGATCATTCAGACCGATTGGTGGACAACTTTTAATGACCCTTATCTCAATGAGCTGATAGCGGAAGCGCTTTCCGGCAGTCTTGACCTGAGAATTCTGTCCGGACGAATCCAGGAGGCTGAAATCACGATAAAACAGACCCGGGCAGGTGCCCTGCCTTCGGTCAATTCATCAGCAAATACAAGATATTCCAGAGGCACACAGTATGGATCAGAATCTTTTGATTCGGAAAATACAGAGGATGACACAGATTCCCCTGATTTCGAGGATATTATAAATGAGAACCTGAGTACTTCTGATCTCAACACAAATCCCGGCAATTCTCAATATATCAATGCGAGTTTGGATATAAACTGGGGAATTGACATCTGGGGGAAAAATAAAAATGATTATCTGGCAACAAAAGCCGAATACAAAGCAAGCGAGGCCGACTATCGGGCAGGATACCTGAAGCTGGTTTCCGATGTTGCAAACGCTTATTTTCAGCTTTGCAAAACAGATGAACAAGTTGAGATGTCGCAAAAATTCTATGCAGACAACCGGGAAAAATTGGATATCTACAAAAATCAGTATTCAGAGGGGCTGATCCCTGAATGGAAAGTGTCAAGACAGGAGGCGGAAGTAAAAAGCTCGGAACAGGGACTGCTGGAGTTGGATCGAAATCGGAAACGGCTTGAAAATGGGATCGCCGTCTTGCTGGCAAACCCGCCGGGGAACTCAAGATACCCAAAAACAAATTGCGGGGACAGTTGCAGATCGTCAGGACACCCGCGGGAATCCCTTCAGATCTTTTATCCCGGCGTCCGGATATTGTCGCGGCCGAGTATCGTGTGCTGAAAGCCCATCATCAGATTGCCAAGACAAAACAACTCCGAAATTTTCTGATGAGCTATTCTTTCCGGGGAAATATTCGGGAACTGCACAATATTATTTATCGTGCCTCGTGTCTGGCCGATGACGTGGCGGATATCAAACATCTTCCGGAAACCATACGGCCCTCTTCAGCATTGGAAGAAATAAATGCCCCGCCTTCCAATGTCCTCTCTCTGGATGAAGTGAGGAAGGCGGCAAGCGATGCAGCTGAGAAGCATTTCTTGGAAGAACACCTCCGGGAGGTTAAGGGAAATGTCACGGCTTTGGCAAAGCGCCTGAACATGAACAGATCATATTTGCAGACGTTGGTGAAGAAGCGGGGGATGCGGGCCAGAGAGTTTAAGGAAAAAGCTCATGCAGGATGAATATATTTCA
>JAOZLU010000988.1 GCA_029934695.1 Desulfobacterales bacterium
TTTGATTTTTGAAACGCGTTGGTCTGTCAGGTTGCCCAGCACTCTGTCCGCTCCATGTCCAATATGGTTTACCGTGTATGGAATGAAAAGTCAAGAAATGAAAAACAAGGCTTGATCACCTTCTGTTTAACTGTTATTGTTCACAGATTGAAATTTTCGGTCATCTGGAATTTCATACAGGATTCGGCACCCTTCATTTTTCCGGTTGTGCTGTAATGAAATTTTAGTGCCATCTGCACTGAAATTTCATTTCAGCACTCCTTTGATTTGATGGGAATTATAAATCTGGTCATTCAGAACAATTTGCAAAATTGTTTTACAGACTTTCAACTTTTCTCTGTTAGGCTTTGGAAAACAATATGGAAAAAAATAAATTAAAGCTGATTATGTTCGTGTGTGTTTTTATTGTCTTGCCAGTGGTATTTATTCTGATGACAAAACTGGAAGGGGAAAAACCTTATGTTATTTTAACAATGCCTTCGGGAATCGGCGTGTCTCAGAATCTTTCGATTTCGTTATCTGATGCCAAAAGCGGCATGAGGCGGATATGGGTCGGCCTGTTGAAAGACGGCAGGGAGTTTGTTTTTTTAAAAAAAGAGTTTCCTTCCGGAGGCTTTTTCGGGGGCGGGAAGGTCAATGAAATATCTCTTGATGTTCCGATTCAGCCACAGGCATCAGGAATAACCGAGGGCAAAGGCATCCTACGCATCGTTGCAAGGGATTTTTCCTGGCGCGGATGGTGGAATGGCAACAAAACACTTGTTGAAAAAGAGATGATGGTGGATACACACCCCCCCCAGATAGATATCCTGAGCAGGTCTCACAGCATCAGACAGGGCGGATCATGCCTTGTTATTTACAGAGTGTCCGAGCCATGTCCTGAAAACGGGGTCTATGTGGGGAAAAATTTTTTCCCGGTATATTCATTCAGAAATGTTATTGGCAATCCCTCCGAAGATGATGCTGATATTTTCATGGCGTTCATTGCACTGAGTTATGAACAGGGCCGCGGCACGGATATTTTTATCAGGGCAACTGATCCCTCCGGTAACAGCATCCGTACAGATTTGCCTTCTCTTTATATAGGTAACAAATCTTTTAAAAAGGATACAATCAATATTTCTGACAGATTTCTTGACCGGAAAATGCCGGAATTTTTTCTCGCACCGGGAACAGGAGAGAATTCCCCGACATCCCAGGTGGAAAAATTCATCAGAATTAACAATGAACTTCGTGAGGCCAATTACAGAAAGTTTTTGGAAATAGCGGAAAAAAGTGACGATGTTTTATACTTAAAAGGAGGGTTCAAACAGCTTCCCAAGTCCGCAGCAATGGCCAGTTTTGCGGATCATCGTGAATACAGATACAAGGGCCGTGTGATTGACCATCAGGTCCATAAGGGATTGGACTTGGCCTCGGTTGCCCATTCGCCCGTTCCGGCAGGCAACAGTGGAAAGGTTGTGTTTGCCGGGGATATCGGCATTTATGGCAAAACCGTGGTGATTGATCATGGGTTCGGACTGTTCAGCACATATTCCCATTTAAGCATTTTCAATGTAAAAGAGGGACAGCTCGTCTCAAGAGGCGAAACCATAGGAAAGACTGGAAAAACAGGGCTTGCAGGCGGGGACCATCTTCATTTCGGCATTTTTGTCCACGATACCTTTGTGAATCCGATTGAATGGCTGGACAGAGCCTGGGTAAGGGATAATATTTTAAAAAAGATCAAAACTGTAAAATCAAGGCTGAAGCAGTGAAACTTGATGTTTGATGTTTGATGTTTGATGTTTGATGTT
>JAOZLU010000392.1 GCA_029934695.1 Desulfobacterales bacterium
CCTTGAGCCGGACTGGGTTTGTAACCCCCTTGAGCCGGACTGGGTTTGTAACCCCCTTGAGCCGGACTGGGTTTGTAACCCCGTCCGTAATGTTCTCAGTGCCGCACAACTGTTGCGGACGGGGTTGCAAACCCCGTCCGGCAGAGGGGGGTTGCAAACCCCGTCCGGCAGAGGTTTTTTCCTCTTTGTCATCATCTTTGAAAATATTGTCAACGAGATCATCCAGTTCTGTGAATGCCTCAGCCTCTTCCGATACAACTTTTTCCTCCTTGTCATCGTCTTTGAAAATATTATCAGGATCATCAAGATCAAGCGGTTCTAAGAATATCTCAGCATCTTCCGATACAACTTTTCCTTTTCCGGATACAACTTTTTTTTTCCTGTCATCATCTTTAAAAGCATCAGCATTGAGGTCGCTCAGCACTATGATTGTCCCAGAGTCTTCTGATAAAAGTTTTTCCTTCCTGTCATCATATTTAAACACATCAGCATTGAGGTCACTCAACGCTATGATTGGCTCAGAGTCTTCCGGTAAATTTTTTTCCTCATCAGTTCTGGAGACTTCCTCATTAATGAAAGCCTCAGCAACAATATCTGTCAGATCAGTCACTTCCTCAAACACTTCCGATAAAATGATTTCCTCATCAATTCCGGAGGCATTAAAAGTTTCGACAGCAATATCTGTCAGTTCTGTCACCTCCTCAGACACTTTCGATGAAATTCTTTCTTTCCCAACAGCAATATCTTCTTTTTCCACGACATCAACAGCAATCTTGCTCAGATCAGGAACGCTTTCCCTGGCTGCTGCTCTTTTTTTCTTTTCTGAGTCAATTGTATCCTCATCTTCAAAAACATCAACAGCAATCTCTGACAGTTCTATGATCTCCTCAATATTTTCCGAGAGGACTTTTTTTTTGCTGACGAGGTCAATTATATCCTTATTGCTCACAGACGCGTCGTCAGTAAAATTTGTGAGTAAGATTATTTCTTTCTCATCCGGGCGCGGAAAGATTTCCTTTCCAGTAAGATCAATAATCTCATTATCGTTCAAGGTAAGATCATCAGCGAAGTCGCTCCGCAGAACGGCTTTCTCGGCATCCGCGTCCGGACTCGGTGATTCGGTTTCCTTTCCGGTAATATCAATAATTTCATCATCATTCAGAGAAAAGTCGCCAGTAAGGTCGGCAATTTTTGTGAGAATCATAGCGTCCTTAGCATCCCCTGACGGCCTTCCGACAAAGTCGGTGATATCATCATCGATCAGAGTAAGGTCATCGGAGAAGTCACTCAGGACGGCTTCCTGAACAACAGCGGATGCAGCTTTTTTTCCTGAAAGATCAGTAATATCATTGTCATTCAGGGTAAGATCATCAGCAAAGTCGCAAGTTTGAAGTTTGAAGTCTGGAAATTGAAAATTGAAGTTTGTTCGCAGAACAGCTTCCTCGGCATCTGCGTCCAGGCGCGGGGATTCGGTTTTTTTCCCGTCAATATCAATAATATCATCGTCATTCAGGGTAAGGTCATCAGGGAAAGCACACAGCGGGACAGCCTTCAGAGGGGGAGATGCAGTTTCTTTTCCGCCAAGTTCGAAAATATCATTGTTATTCAGGGTAAGATCATCAGGGGTTTCTTTTCCGCCAAGATCAATAATATCATTGTTATTCAGGGTAAGGTCATCAGGGAATGCACTCAGCGGGACAGGGGGAGAAGCAGCTTCTTTTCCGCCAAGATCAATAATATCATCATCCAAGATAAGGTCATAAGCAATCAGAGGGACAGGTCCCCGGGCATCCGCGTCCCGGGATGCAGTTTCTTTTTCCGCAGGAACAATAACCTCATCATTCAGGGTAGGAACATCATTGAAATCATCGGTTAGAATCGTTTCCGCCCTGTTTTCCGGCAGGAGTATTTTTCTTTCCACAAAATCAATCAGATTTCTATTCTTCATACCCACTCCTTTTCAGACAACAGGTTTCAAGTTTTAAGTTTTAGGTTTTAGGTTTTAGGTTTTAGGTTTTAGGAGAATTTTTCACTTAGGAACTCGGGAAAAACGCATTATCCCGCCTGTGCGGGATGCAAAAAACCGCTTCGCTTAATTTTTGCACTCCTTTGCGAATTTTCATGGGGGAATGCGTTTTTTCCGGGTCCCTTAGGTACTCAGAAAAAACGTATTACCACAAAAATCTCGCAAAGGCGCAAAGAAAGGCTCTGTGGCCAGTTTCCCGCGCTTTTCCTTTGCGCCTCTGCGTCTTTGCGTGAGATATAAAATAATGGGGAATGCGTTTTTTCCGAGTCCCTTAAAACTTAAAACTTAAAACTTAAAACTTAAAACTTACAGCGATTTACCATAAGATTTGAAGATAATACGTTGCTCATCAGGAAGGGGAAAATAAGCGACAGCCACAGTGCCAGGCCCGCAATAAGACCCCACAGTCGGCCCGATATGGGACATGATAATATCCCGGCAATTAAACTGGGACGCCAGCAGCTCCCTCATCTGGGCCGCCCACTTGGGCGCGTCCGCATGCATGATCCCGACCCTGACAGGAGACCCCGGGTGATCCAGGCTCCGCTGAATCCATTCAGCCAGCCGGTGCCGGATATTCCTGCCCCCTCTCACCTGATCAATCATCGTAATCTCACCGTTCCACACACCGAGAACCGGCCTCATCCCCAGTATATAGCCCATCATGGCCCTGGTCCTGCTGATTTCCCCCCTTTGTTTCAGATACCCCATTGTATCCACAACAAAAAATACCCTGACTAAGGGAATCAGTTTTTCTATATGTTCACGGATATTATCCACAGACCACCCTTCATCTATCTTGTCCGCAGCCTCGGTCACCAGCAGCCCCAGGCCCAGAGAGACGAGCTGACTGTCTATAATCTCAATATTGCAGGCCCCGCTGCCGAGATATTTCTGCTGTCTCAGCCTTATATAGTCATCATAGTTCCTTTCTTTGGCAGTCACAGCATTGTTGTATGTCTTGCTGATCTTGCTTGATAAAAAAAGGGCAAGCACGTCTTTGTCAGGAGCGATCTCCCGAAACAGATCATGGAAATCTTCCACACCCGGGGCCGAAGTGACAGAAAAAGTTTCTGAGACCTTGGGCTTATGGTAAAGATTTTCCCGCGTGGAACTTACCCCGTCAGGACTGACCTTCTGATTCGCAGAAAGGGGCATAAGGGCGATGTTACGGGAACGGATAATATCCGGAGGCAGATCTGCGGTGCTGTCAGTGATGATCTGAATTTTCGAAGAATTGCTGGCCTCAACCGTGAAAACGCCCATCCTGACGAGATAAAACAGATGCCTGTACGTCTGGAAATCCGTCATCTGGCTTGCATTGATAATTTCTCTGATACTGCTGTTTTCCTGTGCAATGGCCAGAATATGTTTCAGGCCGGGGCGCCCGCTGATCTTGGAAGTCTGTTCCAGTATCTCGGTGTTGATGCTTACTGTATTGTCAAACGTGCTGGTTTTCAGGCGCTTCAGCTTTTCAATCTCTCTGCTCCCTTCATCAAGCAGAAAATCCAGAGTTCCGTCAACTGTCTGAATGGCAGTCACTGGCTGAAGCTTGAATCTGAGGTCACCTCCTGATTCTGAGAATATTCTGTAAAGTGCTTTTTTGGCAATGGTTTTTCCGTGACAGGTATGCACAATATGGCCTTCCCGGAAGTAAATTGACGCATTTTCGGGACGATCCATGATTTCCAGGATACCGGTCAGAGCACCTTGCTCAAAGCTCCTCAGCGCCTTTAAAAACTCCTCTCCAATCACTGGGACAGTGTGGGTGGACGGCTCGGGTTCAGACTCCGGGAAAGGCTGTTTCCGGTCTTCGGGGGAAGGCTGGTCCGGGGGAGGCTGCTGTCCCCGGATGACCACGATTCCGGCGTTGAGGAGCGCATCCAGAGCAGATGCCGCACTGAGACGGCTCATCACGCCGCTGTTGACTATTTCACGGACTGTCTGCTGTCTGGCTATCATTGACAGTATGGTCCGCAGTTTTTTCCTGCCTGCTTTTTCAATGATCTCCCGCGGTATCTTCTGCTGCCTGATTTCCAATAACATATCCGGATCCGGGAGCAGGGAATACAGGTGTCCGGATTCCTCAATCATACGGGTGCCTCTGAGCAGCAGGGTGGTTGAATCATCTGTTATCTGTTCGGGCATGTCCGCATAAGTCTGTTCGTGAAATTCGAAATTCCCTTCTTCCTCACTCATCAGATCATAAAAGGCTTCCTCGCCATCCAGAAGGTCTTTCTGAGCTTTTGTCGGCCGTCCTTCCTGAAAATACACCTTGCCGATCTCGTGTTTTTCAGTGGTGCTGAATACCAGTGCGCCGCTCTTATGGTTCAGGCTCACTATCTGTACGATGTCGTTTAAATTCATCTGTGCCAGATTGCCGCTGAAATGCGCCTGAGTCTGAAAAGATTTGGCCTTTTCCGAACTTTTCATCACGCGTTTCATGCGGTCTGTCAGGTTCTCTATTTTAAAAGGCTTGTAAACATAATCATCTGCTCCCATCCGCAGGTGTTCCAACTGCTCTGCTGTCTCGGTTCTGGCTGACAGGAATATGAAGGGTATTCCCGCTGTTTCGGGGTCCTGGCGCAGGCGCCGGCGCAACTCATATCCGTCTATATGAGGCATTATGGTGTCTGATATGATGATGTCCGGTCTGATGCGGTAAACATCTTCCAGCGCTTTTGCTGTGGTGCTGACATATTCTGCTTCATAGCCTGCCTCACTCAGCCCGACTTCGAGCAGATTTCCGATTATTGGTTCATCCTCTACGATGAGAACCTTCTGTTTTGTCTTTTCTTCCAAATTTTGGAGAACATCCGATTTATTTTTCATCTTTCCTCCCAAGCGGTGGAGAAGAACCTGCATTCATGCATCCCTTCATCTCTTCATCCCTTCATCCATTCATCCTTCATCCCCTTCATCCCTTCCGCGGCTATCTATTTCATAAAACAAAAGAACAAGTCAATGGGGTGAAAACAGTATTCAATGGTGGGAAAAACCTACCTCTTTTCGGAGACCTTCCGTAACGCATAAATTGCTTCTTCCAGACCGATCCTTCCGTCATTATTCACATCCGCCTCTGTGTGCAAAGGCTCGGCAGTTTTTGTGCCAGTCAGGACCTGGGCCGCCAAAATGACATCTCCCAAGTCTGTAGCGTCGTCATTGTTTATATTACCTGGGAACAGGGCAGCATCCACCCGGACGGCCTCTTCATCATCCACAACCACACCCGGCACTGTCAGGGGCTGATACCCCTGAGCGGAAAACCGGATGCTGTAAGTCCCGGGAAGAAGCATTCTGTGATAGTCGCCCACATCCGGATCCGTAAAGACATTATGATCATTATGATATTCGGGGCCGACAACAGAGACCGTTGCATCCAGAGGCTGCCCGGTCGTGCTGTCTGTGACCTTCCCGCGCACCCCTCTGAGGCACCACGCCATATATGCGAGCATGGACTTACGATTGTCATTCCAAAGGTCAGGAACTTCCGAGTAAGGGGGCCATTTTTCATCGCTGACCTCAACAGTGACCTCGTTGCATCCCATCCAGACATAGTTCCAGTCCTGCATCCCCCCGGGAACGAAATACCAGGACATGCCGTTGGTAATACCCTGGTCAAACCTCCCGTTATACATCGGTTCGTTAAGGGAGGCGTAGGTCAGGGACTGCTCAATAAAAAGGTTGTCATCAGGCGTGGCCGAATATGGTGCCAAAGGGTCCGGATCTGAATCATAAGGATAATTTACCACCAAAGCCCCGGTGTGGAAATTGGCAGAAAGAACAAACGAATGTATGAAGCTCCAGTTCATCACAGCCTGAGTTTCAGCAGGGCGTCCGTCTGTGGTATTAACGGGGCCCTCGATCCGGTCAGGGAAGCTGCGGTTGAGGTCTTCCCTATAAGAATTGTACCGGGAACCGTTGGCATAGCCGTCAGGATTCATCAGCGGCATTATCCAGATATCAATTTCGTTTACCAGCATGGTCGTCTGGGGGTCAGTACCGTAACTGTCTGCGAGGAGACGGATCAGATTCAGGCAGAAGATCATTCCCACAGGCTCGTCACCATGCATGGTGGAGATATACTTGAACTCCGGCTCATCCTCTTCCACGCCCACATTGTCAGAAATATTCATCGCCCATATTTCCCGTCCCTCTTCAGAAAAGCCAATATTGTGAAGACGGCATAAGTCCGGATATTCGCTCTCAACAGTTTCCAGAGCAGCAGTCAGCTCTGAATTGGAGGGGTAGCCCTCAGACATTTCATCCCTGGGCCTTTGGTCAGGAATGATGTCAATATCGTAACCAAGCTTCCGGAGTTCATCAAGCTGGTCTGAGAACACATAAGCCCGGGCACTGTCCCCCCACACGCCGTCAATATCCACATCTTTATGATAAAGACTGATGATATCCTCCCGGCTGAGGTTGCTGATTCGGACTTCAAGGAGGTCACCCGGATGGAAGATGTCCGCAGCCGGTGAGATGCCCGTAAGGAATACGCCTGCAATCAGAATTATGGGGAAAATTATAAAAATGTTAAATTGTGCATGCTTCATTTCAAATAAATTCCAAATCTCAAATAAATTCAAATCTCAAATCTCAAATCCCAAATCCCAAATCCCAAATAAATTTCAAATTTCAAATACCCAAATTATTATTTGAGATTTGGAATTTATTTGGAATTTGGATATTGGAATTTGGAATTTGGAATTTATCCCCGTTCATAAGGTGGCAGAATAAGCGTAATCATTGTTCCGATATCTGGCTTGGAACTAA
>JAOZLU010000393.1 GCA_029934695.1 Desulfobacterales bacterium
ATGAGATCGAGCAGCTCAGGGAAACTGCCGTCGCACTGCGCGATCAGATGGAAAAGATGGCGGCTCAGAGAACGGAAGGCAGATAGGCGCAAAACTTTGGCCAGAGTGCGGCCAAAGGAAATGTGAGATTATCCGGCTCAAAGCGGCTATGATTTAAAACGCATGAAAATAAAACAAAGAAGACACGGAATTTTAAACATGACAAATATGAGGAATGAAACACAAGTTGACAATCCATCCTATCCGAGTCAGCCTGATCCAAGTCCGGTAAGTGATTTTCTGTATGATGGAGAAATGGATCTGGAACGCGCCAATATGTTGCTTGGTGTCTCTGAAACAATGGCAACTTGTGAGAATCTGGATGAGGTACTTCAGAAACTTGTCGATATCCTGATTAAAGGAGTAAGTGCCGATCGTGGCACCATCTTTCTGAAGGATAAGGATTCCCAAGAACTGTATTCCCGCGTTGTCCGAGGAAATTATCAGCACGAAATCAGAATTATTTCTGACAAAGGAGTTGCCGGCAATGTATTTACAACCGGAGATATCGCCAATGTCCCTGAGCCTTATAAAGATGATCGTTTTGACAAAAGCATTGATGAGAAAACCGGGTACATAACGGAAAGTATTCTTTGTGTCCCGATTCGGACAGTCAAAGGTGATATCATCGGCGTGGCCCAGCTCCTCAATAAGGAAGAGGGCACCATACCATTCACCATAGAAGATGAAATATTTGTAAATGACGTGACAACACAGGCTGCGGTTGGCTTGGAAACCACCCAGATTGTTGAGCGTATAAACAAGGCCCGCGAGAAAGAGAAGGAACTTTTGGATATCGTCGCGGACATCACCTCCGAGATTGATCTTGGAAAAATTTTACAGAAAGTCATGTTCCAAGCCACGAAGATGATTGATTCGGATCGTTCCACGCTCTTCCTTAACGACGAGAAAAATGGCGAACTTTTTTCAATGATCGGTGCTGGACTGGGTGCCATAGAAATCCGTCTTCCCAACAATGCAGGTATTGCCGGTGCGGTGTTCACCTCCGGAGAAACTGTGAACATTCCCTACGCGTATGCTGATCTCAGATTTAATCCGTCTTTTGACAGGACAACCAAATATTTCACCCGCTCAATGCTCTGCGTTCCGGTGAAGAACAAAGAGGAAAAGACCATTGGTGTGATCCAATTGCTGAACAAGCGCAAGGGAGTATTTACAGACGAAGATGAGAAGAATATGAAAGCCTTTACCGTACAGGTTTCCATCGCATTGGAAAACGCCAAACTCTTTGATGATGTCCAGAAGATGCAGACTCGTAACGAAGGAATGCTGCAAAGTATGTCCAGCGGCGTGATCACGTTAAACGAGGACAGGAAGATCGAAACCTGCAACAAAGCCGGCGTGAAAATCCTCAGATTGAAATCCGAAGACGATATAATCGGTTCCAAGGCTGAAGACATTTTTGCCGGTTCCAATTTCTGGATATTAGAGAAACTCAGACGCGTTGAGGAAGATCAGACAGGAGAACCCGATGTCACAATGGATGCGGAACTGGAAGTCGAAATAAGACAGGATGAAGATGATGAATCGTCAAAGCCGAAGTTAGATAAGGTTTCGGCAAATGTGACAGTTCTTCCCCTGTTCAGCATAGAGAAGAAAAGAGTGGTCATAGATGATGAGGAAACACTCATTGAAGACAAGAAAAAAATGGGTTCGATGATTATGATTGAGGATATCAGCGGCGAAAAGCGGGCAAGGGCGACCATGGCACGGTATATGGATCCGGGTGTCGCTGATCAGCTCATGGCTGGTGGGGAAGATGTCCTCGGAGGCAGAAGCGTGAATGCCACGGTACTCTTTTCCGATATACGCAGTTTCACCACGATGACTGAGGAACTCGGCGCCCAGGGGACCGTATCCTTTCTGAACGAGTATTTCACCATCATGGTGGAGTGCATCCAGAAGGAGGGAGGGATGCTTGACAAATTCATCGGAGATGCCATTATGGCCGCATTCGGCGTTCCTATCCCCCATGATGATGACGAGGATCGGGGGGTGCGTACCGCCATCGCCATGCTTACGGGGATGTTTGAATGGAATAAGGGGCGTGAAGCCAAGGGTAAAAAACCGGTTGATATGGGTATCGGTCTTAACACAGGTCTGGTCGTTACCGGCAATATCGGATCACCCAAGCGGATGGATTACACCATGATCGGGGATGGCGTAAATCTGGGTGCCCGCTTGGAAAGCGCGTGCAAACAGTATTTCGCCCGCATCCTCATCAGTGAAAACACCTTCAGAAAACTCAAGGGCGACTACCTCATCCGTGAGATTGACAAGGTGGTGGTCAAAGGCAAGACTGAAGCAGTCGGTGTCTATGAAGTCCTTGACTGTTATGATGAGGAAAAATTTCCGAACATGGAAAAAGTGATGAAATGCTTCAACGACGGCCTGAACAATTATCGGGAAGCGAGGTGGGACATGGCTACAGACGCATTCAAGGAAGCACTCAATCTCAACCCGGGCGACAAGCTTTCCAATATGTATATTGAGCGATGCGACTACTTGAAACAAAATCCGCCGGAAGGGGAAGGGGAATGGGATGGGGTGTGGGTGATGAAATCCAAGTAAATTTATCTTTTCAGGCATTCAACTTTTCGACCTGTACGCTTACAAAAATGCAGACACCAGCCTCAGCCGTCTCCCCGGGACTGAATCCGAAACCCGGCAAATTGTCAGGCTATCCCCTGATCGACATGCTCACTGCCCCTCCATAAAAGATTCTTTTTTCTGAAGATACTGTTCTATTGTCAGATCATATATTGCCGAATCCCGTTGAAATTTATTTTCAACATAATGAACCGCATGAATGTATTTCTCCGCCAGATTGATTTTGTCCAGAGGCGTGACCAGCATGAGCTGAAGGTTAAGACGTTTGAAAAGCTCCATTGCATACAGGGCATTGTCAGGATCAACCTTGCTGAAAGCCTCATCTACCACCACAAATCTGAATGATTTCAGATTAATATGCCGCTGCCGAATTCCAAACTGATAGGCAATGGCCGAGGCGAGAATGGTATATGCCAGTTTTGCCTTTTCTCCGCCGGACAGGCTCTGAGAATCCTCATAATACTGTTTTTGTTTATCGTCCTCCCGATAATTCTCCTCAGCAGCGAATTTCAGCCAGTTTCTCACATCTGTCACATATCTTCTCCAGTCTGATTCACCACTCAGTTTTTCAGTCAGGGCCTTGATATTATTGAATGAAAACTCAAGTTCCTGTTCATCCTCATCTGCAAATTTGACAGCATCGGGGATGGCTTTTAACAGCATCTCCTTGAAATCCCTGATTCGGACATCGTTTTCATCCTTCTCCGCCAATCTGATATATGTGCCCGGATGCGTGTTGTAGTCAATCTCCTTTAATGCCTCATTGATCTCGCTGACATTTGCTTTTATTTCAACCACACGATGATCAAACAAGGCCTTGAAATTGATAATATCATTGGCCATCTGTTTATTCATGTGCTGCTTAAACCGCTCCTTATGCCTGGGCAGGTCTTCGCTCTCAATTCTGTCATGGATGGCACGGTATTCATTAAGATAGGATGTGTCCTGCTGGAGATTGATGGTTTCCGCAGTCCAGTCCGGATATTTATCCCGAATCTCCTCATTTCCGTATTTGAAACACTCCATATTCCGGATGACCTGTTTCTCTGCACGCCTTGTCTCATCCCCCCTGAGTTTCAGATCCTGTTCAATAGCGGATGCCACAGTTTCCCTCACACGGTCTATGGTATCAAGACGGATGCTTTTGCCAATGCGGTCAATGTATGGAACCAGAAAAGCAAAATGCGCTGTCAGATCAGCATGGGCATAAGCCTCCAGCAAACGGGAATTCTCATCAGTCTCCATGTTATATCGCCTGATCTCTTCCTCGATTAAAACCCGATCCCGGGACAACTCTTCTTTATGCGTCTCCTTTTCCGCAATATCATGCTCAACCTCCTGCTTTTGTTCCTCCAGTTCCCTGAGCTTATCCGAACTTTCCAGAAGTTTCCGCTTTCTTGATTTCAGATGTTCTATTTCGGCTGCCAGGGATTTCCAGTCCAGCATACTGAATTTGTCATAATGCGACAGTTTGATGAGTCCCTCTTTTTTCTTCTCCAGCACCTTTCTTTTGCCCTCAACTCCGTAAACAGCATCCTCTGTCTCCCTTATCTGGTTATCCAAATCCTTTGCCTGTTTTTCAATGAACCTGATTTTTTCCGCATTGTCCCATCCGAAAATATAGTTTGCTTTGTCAGTGACAAACCGCCTGTCATCTTTCTGATGTTTCCCGAAATTTTTAATCAGACCGGTTGGGGTGAGTGCCTTATCTAACCGCTCAAAGTCTTTCAACTCTTCAGCGCATATATAATTGTAGGCTTTTCGGATATGACGTGCAATCCAGTCATAAAACAAGGTGTCGGATTTAATCTCCAGCTTTGCGATCAGACTTTTGGGATGATCCGAAACAGACAACGCTGATGCGATTTTTTCAGGAACCCTGTGATAAACAATCTTAGTGTATAAATTCGTATGGTTGACATACTGATTCAGGGATTTGTAATACGTCTCCGACACCAGCATATCCAATCCGAAATTACGCATCAGGCGCTCAATGGCACTTTCCCACAGCAGCTCTGTCTCCTTCACGCGAACCAGCTCACCCACAAACGGAATCTCTGTTTCCGGGATATCCAAGGCTTCAGTGATCCGCCTTCGGACATCAAGATTCTTCCGGGGGATATTGCTTTTCCGCTGTCTCAGGGATTCCAGTTCCCGACTGGCTTCCCCAAAATCTGTTCTCAGTTTCTCTAAATTATTTTGAAGACTGCTCCATTCACTGATCAGCGCATCTGATCGGCCCTCACATTCACGTTTCTCCTCACCGATCCGGGCAGCGGTCTGCCTGAAAAGCGGTTCATCCGGATCACGCGGCAGATTCAGTTTATGGGCAAGATGGTTGTAAACTTCCGCATGGTTCTGACGGCTATCCTTCTCCCTGATCATATCCTCAATTTCTTTTTGGACAGACCGTATCTGTTCTGAAATTTCATCCCTGCTGATGGCGGCAATCAGTTCCTCTTTCTCACGCTGAAGATCGGATAAGGCATGTTTTATATTTTCAATATGTTCTCCAACGCTTTTCAGCTTTTCACGGTTTTCCTCCACCCCAAGGGAGAGAAGCTCTTTTTTCTTTGTTGCAAAATAAGGCGGAAGCGATTCCCTGGCATCTTCCAACTGGCTGAGTTCCTCAGAAATTTTTTCAAACTGCTCTCCTTTGTAAATCACCGGTTTTAAAAGTTCCAACTGGGTTTTTGCCTTTTCAATGGCCTTATGCGAAGACAGCAGATTGTCATAATTTGCGCGCAGTTTTACAAAATCCTCCTCAACATCATGCTCTTCCAGCATATTGGTCCGGATAAACTCGTTCAGGTTTCCCAGCACCTTGATTCCCACGGTTTGGGAAAAGAGGGTCAGGGCTTTGAGAGATTTCAGACCGAACACCTTTGAAAAGCGATGCGCGTATTGTTGGAAACTGGAGAAGAATTCAGCCCGCGAGTTCTCTGTCAGACGCTTTTTCCATCCTCCGTCCGAATCAAGCGGATTAAAATGCTCCTGGATACTCAATGGGAAAGGAGAGAGAATATACCATCTTTTCAGATTGTTATTGGCAATCCAGCGCACCTGGGCCAATGTCAGCGTCTCATTCATATCCTGATTGACAAAAACCCCCAGGATTACGGAAAAATCATCTGTTGTCCTGAGATACCGGGTTTTGGCTGAAAGCTCACCCTCATTCTGCGTGGTTTTATACGCCCCTTTTATGTATGTCTCCTCAGTTCTGTCTCTTTTTTTGTCCGTCCCGGACGACTGGTTATAATAGCGTTTGCCGGGGGGAACGAGCAGCGAGAGGATGGCATCTACGACGGTAGTCTTTCCAGACCCGTTGCCGCCCGTTAAAAGTGAATTTTTTCCCCGGGGATAAATGCGCCATACTTTTTTGTCAAAAGTTCCCCAGTTGAAAAGTTCAAGCGTCGTCATCCTGAACCCGGATTCGGGGGTTTCCGTATCAAAGATATTCGTCATTTTGCCCAAGGTTCTCCTTGATTTCTTCAAGTTTCTCATTGTTTATTTTGGCTTTGATCACCCGGCGTATTTCATAGCGGCGGTCATGATCTTCCTCTGCCTCCCTGATTTCAACAGCCTTTAAGAAACCGAAGGTGATGACCTGATTGATATACGCGTCAAACTTGGAGAGCAGTTTCACCTTATCTGCTTTTTCTTTGAACAGCAGTTCAATTTTCTCCACAATCTCCTGACGGGTGATAAAACATTTTGATGAATCCGTGGTCGTGACATCAAATTCCTCGAGGCATCCTCTCAAAATAACCAGAAGCTGGGTCACTTCATAAGAAAGCGGCATCCGGCGAACGAGTCGCGGCATCCGGCTCTCTTTGTCATCTGTATCCGGCTGCGTCAGAAAGGCGAATCCGTCGCTCTCGTCCAAGTGAAGATGAATGCCGATCTGTCCCAGGTAATCCCTGACCGGTTTCTGATAAAGCAGCAGTTCATTCCACGTCTTCTTCTCTTCATCAAAAACTGTTCCCTGCAAAAGTTTTATGACAACCGGTGTATATGGCATGATCTTGTTTTGAGAAATCTCATTCTCCATCTGAAAAATCCTTTGTGCCTTTTTTTTGTGCCATGTGCCGGACGGGGTTTGCAACCCCGTCCGCAATGTTTTGTCAA
>JAOZLU010000394.1 GCA_029934695.1 Desulfobacterales bacterium
CTCACCTCTCCGATACAGTCCGGACAGTCAGGGCCTTGGTCTTGAGTTGCCTGAAAGTGTTCTGAAACAGGCTCGTAAAGGACAAGGACATGAATTGGTCCTGTACCAATACATTATATTTCAAATGCTTTTGGAAGAAGGGCTGGGAGAAGAAATTAAAAACGGTGTTTACCTACCTTCGGAAAACGCTGTCCGATTGGACTCCGAAACCAGAAACATTCTGAACCTTCCGGAACCGTGGCCCGGCTCTTTTCGATTACAGACCCATAGCATATCAACAGGAACGGATTTCCGGCTTCAGCTTGAACTGCTCACACCAAACAGCGAAGTCATCAGGAATTATTCCCTTCATGGACCGATTTTGTCTGTGAGCGAGGAAGAAATTTATCTGCCTGAGGTTTACCAATGGGAAGCTTTGAGTGCTATAAACGATCACCGTCAACTTGCCGAACATGGCAGAGATGAGTTTCAGAATCTTTTGGCAGTTCACCGTTTAGTTCAGGCCAGGGAATCAGGCCTGGATATTGATCTGTCAGCATTCCGTGAAAAGAACACCTTAAAGCCGGAACATGTGGGGCTTGCCATTCAGGAAGAAAATGACGGAAGTCTTACTCTCATTCCCAGCTTTGGCGGAGATATTTCCCCTGATGCCATAAAAGAACGCCTTGGCCAGATTCATTCCGAATCCCGGTCAAAAAGTCTGCGAGTGGGCCAAACCATAGTATTGCTGGATGAAAAGCGGTTGAAGGCTGCCCGGGAAATTATTTCCAATCATAAAATTCCTGCGTCCTTAAAAGAGACTTTTTTCAATAATCCGTCAGCTTTTTTGGATGCGTCTCTGGTTGATTTGGATGTCGGATTTTCATTCCGTGTCAAAGGGGCAGGGCCGTTCAAACACGGCTATTTAGGAGAAACTGATGAAAGTGGCATCAACTGGTTCTATCAGGAAGATAACATTTCTGTCACCCAAGGCTCGGAATCAGCCAGCCCGGAGGAATTGGAAAACATAATCCCTGATTCCGAATCTCTTGAAAGATTCCACTTACATTTTGAAGATGCTTTAGCCACTGGTGCTTCAATTTTGGAATTTGACAAAAAAAGTGTGGACATTTCAGATTCTGATGAAGTTCGCCGGGTAATCCGGACATTGGAACAAAAATTTCAAGATTTGAATGGCTCAGTTCAAGAAGAAGAGATATCTTCGGAAGAAAAAGAAAACAACAAAGATGAGGCTCCCAAAGTTTTAGATATACATCTGCAAGATGAGGAAATCTCCGTGGGGCAGGAGGGCGGAACGGCACCGTCCAAAAAATTATTATCTGACATATCTGTTGATTTTGATTTCTACAAGCGAAAGCCTTATCCCCATCAGGAAGAAGGCATCCGTTGGCTATTTGCTTTGGCCACAAATGAAGAAAAAATTACTGAACCGAAATTGCTCAGGACAGGTGCCTTGTTGGCGGATGATATGGGGCTTGGAAAAACTTATATGGCCTTGGTGGGAATCCGTGAATATCTCTTACAAGCCTCAGATATTGCAAAAGACAGACCTGTTCTGATTGTTGCTCCTTTAAGCTTGTTGGAAATCTGGCATCGTGAGATAGAAGATACATACAAAAATTCCCCTTTTAATCGGATTGTCATTCTTCATGTTAATGCGGATCTTCCGGAATTCCGTCTGCCGAGAAAAAATGTTGAAATTCGCCATCAGCATTTGAGTGATAATGAAACTTCCGGCGAAACGCCTGTGAAGTATGCCCGCTTTTCTTTGAAAGTTGGAAAACAGTTTGGAACAGAAAGGTTGGACCAACCGGGAAGGCTGATTTTAACCACATATCAAACTTTGCGTGACTATCAATTTTCTCTGTGTTCTATAGACTGGACTATGGCAGTTTTCGACGAGGCTCAGAATATCAAAAATCCAAACGCCCTTCAGACAAGAGCGGCCAAGGCAGTCAAATCGGAGTTCAAACTTTTATTAACCGGCACACCGGTCGAAAATCATCTCGGAGATTTCTGGTGTCTGATTGACACAGTCCAGACAGGCTTTTTGGGACATTATCAAAAATTCCGTCAGGAATACATAAAGCCAATCTTAAAAGCATCAGCGGCTGAGGCAGAACAAATTCGGACAAGGACAGGTCAGAAACTCCGTGACCGTGTAGGCGGCTTTATGCTGCGCCGAATCAAAGAAGACCATTTGAAAGGACTGCCGATAAAAAAAATATTTATTGGTCATGATCTGTCAGCAGGTGATTGTTATGAATTTGATTCACGTCTTTCAAAAAGGATGCAAGGGATGCAAAGGGAGCGTTATGATGCGGTTATCAATTCCACCAGAGATGCTTTGCATGAAAAATCCGGTAACAGTGCTGTGCTGAAAGGATTACATCAGCTTAAAGATGTCTCACTCCATCCGGTTCTTTTAGAAAAAGGAATACCAAACTTACCCCAAAGCCCTCAGGATGTTCGTCGCATATTATTGCAGTCAGGGAAGCTTGAAACGGTTTTGGAAATTCTTGAAAAAATATGTGGTCGTCGGGAAAAGGTGATTATCTTTGTCATCAATAAAAGACTTCAAAGATTTCTTTCTGCTGGTCTGCAAAAATTATTTAATGTCAAAGTAAATATCATCAATGGCGATACCAAGGCGATTTCCGGAAATAAAAATTGTCAGACTCGCCAATCCATTATTGATGAATTTCAGGAAAATTCCGGTTTTGGCATTCTTATAATGTCACCCATTGCTGCCGGAGTTGGTTTGACAATTACATCAGCAAACAACATAATTCATCTGGAAAGGCACTGGAATCCGGCCAAGGAAGCACAGGCTACCGACAGGGTTTACCGAATCGGGCAGAAGAAAGATGTCAATGTTTTTGTTCCCATTTTGTCACACCCGGAAATGGATTCTTTTGATGTCAATTTAAACAAACTGCTTATGTCCAAGTCGGCCCTTAAAGATGCAGTTGTCACACCGGAAACAGTACAATTTCATGATTTTGTGAACATGGGGATGTTTGGTCAGAGAGCAAAAGCCATATCGCGGGTTAAAATTGAAGACATACAATCTTTTTCCGGTGAGATTTTTGAGGCTTTGGTGGCAGAAATTTATGCGAGAGAAGAAAATGAGGTGTTTCTCACCCCGTACAGCGGGGATCGTGGATGTGATGTGGTTGTGTTATCAAAGAGAAACGGAAACAAGCTTGTTCAGTGTAAAAAAACACAGAATATCAGACAACTGGACGGTGACAGTCCCATCCGGGAAATTTACGCGTCAAAGCCATTTTATGAAACAAAATTCAATAAAAAATTTAAGATATTGGAAGTTTATACCAATGCAAAAAAATATTCCCGGAAGGGAATACATGCAGCAAAGAATTATAATACGATTTTGAAACGGCAGCGAGATTTAATTGAAGCCTTAAAACGGTACGAAATCACCTTTGAGCATATTTTAAAGAGAAATAACAACAGAATACTGTTATAGAATTTAAACGGTTCTCCCCCAGTTTTGCAGAGCTATGCGGCTTTTCTTTTGTCGCTCGAAAACCCGAATCCAAGCCGCATTGGCGGGTGTTTTATGATGACTTGGCCTGAATTATAAATAATGTTCCGAACTGTATTTTAAATTTACTGATACTCGACTATCAAGTTTTTAAAACTTGACCCTGTAAACATTGTTTTTCCAAAGACTTAAAAACCTGATGCAGATATTCTGTTTTTAAAGTTCAAAAATATAACCTGCTGAATTTATTGATTGGCATATAAAATCCCTGCTTAAAAATTACCAATAAATTCAGCCAACAGAAAAAAACTTGATATAAGGTTATATCTAATGTATTTTTTATAAGGAGTTCAGGGATAAAAAATGTATGTTGACAACTTTCGTTCCATCACACAGATAAACACACAAGTCCGAACACTTGTTACACTCACTCAGATTGTAAAACTTACGGGAACAAAACAGCTTCCCAGGCCGCTTCTTAAAAAAAATCTTGAAAAATGGAGCGTTGAGGAAGAAAATCGTTCTAGTGAGTATAAAAAACATCGGGGTAAAATTACAAAAGGCGGCAAGCCGACCACAGCCTTTGATCACTATCTTAATTTTGCGGCTTCATTAGGATTAATAACAAGGCATAGCGATATTGTAATGTGTTCCCGTATGGGAATGTTACTTAATAAAATAACAGATAAACCGAAAAATAGTGAATCCCAACTGAGTTGCAGTGAAAAATTCTTTTATTTAATAACCTTATTTAGTAATGATGCAGATATGTTGCTATTAACAATGGATTTATTGCTGCAACAATATGATAATCCTGCACAGGAACGACTGCTCGAATCTTATGAAAAAAAATTGGCGGAGCGATTACTGACGAAACAAAAATATGCGAATACCCAGGCACGATCTGTTATACGCACTAAGTATCAGGAAATCAGGTACAGATGGCAAAATGCAAAAAGCTGCGCCAAACACATTATTCCGCCCCGGCTTGAATGGATGAACGATTTAAACATACTTGAGCCGGCAGGCAAGGGAACATATTATCAACTGACAGAGCAGGGGAAATATTTTTATCATTCCTTACCCAGATTGCCTGATTCAGCACTTTGTGATATCAATGAAAACTGGTTAAAAACGAAAGCAATGGCTGCTTACGCGCCTTTGGTGCTTCCTGAAAATCGGACTACCTGCTGGGCGGAATTGAAAGTAACGCAACGTGCTGAAATACTTGCTCCCCTGTTAGAAGAATCTTTCAATCTTTTCAATACAGAAGGGGTGGGAAGAATGTCACTTTATCCGTCATTGCTGCTGATAATAATTAATCTCGCTGTTTCAGAACAGGTGACAGCAGAAATTCAGGACATAGAAAATGAACTTAAAAAAGGCATTATCATAGGGCGCAGACATTTTTCTGTTCGTCCTGCTGCCAGAGCATACGAAAGCTATATTACGATTAACCGGGTCTGATTGAAAATGAAATCCATCTATGTTATCATTGATGCTTCAAGTTATATTAATCTGAGTACTGTTGAACACAGATTTTTAAATACAGATACACTGTTAGATGCTTTTGGGGAGGAGGTGATCTTACGTTACAGTTCAACTGTAAATCAGGAGATTTCAAGCCATTGGGATAATAATATGCCAGACAGCCTGAAACGCAGTGCCAAAATTCATCAGTTGGAAAAATATGGTCAGGGCGAATATGAAAAACGATTATTTGATGATATTAGCCAAACAAGCCGGGATCAAGGCGAAAAAGATAATTTTGCCGTTGCGCTGGATCTGTTTTTCATACAGAAAAAAATGAACTTGGTCTTTCTTACTGATGATGACAAAGCAATTTCCGGCTGCTTAAATGAGGTCAAAGATGCTTTTCCCATTATAAAAATCTGGAATTCCTTTGATGCGGTTTTGTTTCTGTATTCTTTGAAGAGAAAGGACTTTTTTATGGAGGCGGCTGAGAATGCATTGCAGGATCTGCACAAACTGACGACTTCGGATAATGAAAAAACTGATCCGAGAAAAATGTCTGAAAGACTTAAAAAACTTGCCAGATACAAAAAATATCTTGAGCGAATTGAAAAATTACATAAGAGAGGCTGATTATGCAGGATTATACAAAATTGAATCTTCAGGAGAATCCTTTCAAAGATATAACGCCCCTTCTCGATCAGGATGAAAGCCACCGCCTGATATGGGCAGGTATGCCTTCTCTCAGGCAAAACCTTGAGGAGATTCACCGTCAGGCACTTATAACGAATTCACGTCAGATTATATTAAACTGGGGAACATTCGGTGTCGGAAAGACGTATGCTGCTTTCTATTTCAGTGATCAGGTACGCTTAAAGGAACTTGCGGAAGACTATGAAGGAAATATTTTTCATGTTTATATACGCACACCGAAAGAAGGGAGAAACGCTCCAAAACAGATATTCAGAGATATTATGGACAGTTTTTCATTGAGCAGTCTGAACTCCCGGATTCAGTTTGTTATAAATGAGAGGGGTGAAGAAAATCTGCTGAAATTTCTGTCCCGGAGGATTAAAAGTGAGGCTTTTGCAAAGGCCGTCCTGCTGTTGGGAGATGAAAATCCGGAAATGACTGAAATGATGTCCCGTTATCTTTACAGTAACGCGACAAAGACAGAATTAAAAAAAATGGGGCTGGCCCGATCATTGGATTTATCATCTGATTTTGCCAAAATGCTGACAGGAATATTGCTCTGTTTTTTGGAGCAAAAAGGGAGAGTTTTTCTTTGGATTGATGAAATGGAAGACCTGCTGTTTTTTTCAGCAAAGGAATACCGCATGATCTCCCAGTTTCTGAGAGATGCGTTTGATCAGATGAATGAGGGATTGACGGTTTTCATGAATTTCACACTGACAGAGCCGGAACAGGATACGGTCAGGCTGCTGCTTGGGGATGCATTATGGTCGAGAATTACTGAAAATGTCCGTTTTAATGAATTGTCTGCTTCGGACGGATTGTTATATTGCAAGGAACTTCTGAGGCAATCCCAGATTCAGACAGATAGTGGGGAGTATTCGCCCTTTAGCGAAGTGTCTTTGCGTTATTTGTTTGAAAGAATTCCTCAATCTTATATGACACCGCGGGAAATCAATAAAAATTGCAACGGAATTTTGAACCTTGCGTTGGAATCGGGTGAATCTTTTGTTTCCGAAAGAATTATTTCTGAATGGTTTTCAAAAAGAGAAGGGTTTGACTGATTATAACGGATTTAGGGGAGGCCTGTAAAGCCCCGTAGGGGCGGC
>JAOZLU010000395.1 GCA_029934695.1 Desulfobacterales bacterium
GTGAAGCGAAGCGCAACCCACCATTTTCCAAATCTGTGCAATTACAAAAATGCAGCCCATTTTGCGAATCTGGTGGGTTTCGCTTCGCTTCACCCACCCTACAGCTATATATATAATTTCAAAGAGGTTATAAAATTTTGAAAGTCAGGAGGAAAAAACGTATGCTAAATGATATTCGTCGTGCAGGGAAACGCTCTGCCGGAATCATCCTGTTTCTCAGTTGTCTGATAATTGGCGGATGCTCCGGAGGTGGTACTGAAACCGGAAATCCGGCAATATTTTCCATGTCCACATTCAGCAGCAATGCGGAGATGGAAGGCTATCTCAAAGATCAGTACGCCGTGAGTGTTCTGGACAAAGGCATTACTTACGGCACCGTCGGTGCCAATCCCCAGTCTCCTGATGAAGACGGAGGCGATTTTTCCCAGACCAATATTCAGGAGTCCGGAGTTGACGAGTCTGACAAGGTCAAAACAGACGGCATCTATCTGTATGTGGCAGGTGAACAGACAGTGACGGTCGTTGATGCGGCTCTGTCCGGGGCCATGCAGATTATAAGCCGGATTGACGTGCGGGGAAGAGTGGATTCCCTGCATCTCCACAATGATATTCTGGTCATTCTTTATACTCCGGATGGCGGAGACGGAACACGATGGAGCAATGCGGATACAGATGGTATTGACGGACGTATCGGAATGCCGTACTGGATTCCCGTCAATGCCCGCACAGGCATTCTGCTGATGGATGTGAGCGATCCTTATGAACCCGGAAGGATTGAAGAAGTGATCGCGGACGGTATGCTGGTATCCTCTCGGCTGATCAGCGGAAAACTCCATGTCATTCAGCAGTTTCTTCCTGATTTGCCGTCGCTGAAATTGTCTTATGACGGGTCTGAGGAAGCACTGGCTGAGACGATACTGAGCAATCGTCAGAATCTTGAACCGCTGAGGATTGATGATCTTATCCCATTTTATGAGATTGCGGATGATCAGGGCGAGTTCATTGAAAGCGGTCAGCTGGTGGCCCCGGAAAATATGTATCGGCCCGAAGAATCTGGAGGCGGAAGCATCGTCACTGTGATGACGTTTCTTCTTGATGATCCTTCCCGGTCATTCCGGAGCATCGGCATCGTGGCTGATGCGGATATAACCTATGCTTCTGCCCGCGCACTTTATCTTACGGCTGCCCAGTGGAATCCATCTGAAGGGGGAGAGGACTGGCGTGAGGAAACCGTTATTCACAAATTTGATCTTACCGGAGAGTCGGTTCGCTGTATGGGCAATGGTCGTGTGCCCGGGCGGATTCTCAACCAGTTCTCACTTGGAGAATACGAAGATGTTTTACGCATTGCAACAACTGGGAACATCCGCTCTTCACTCAGGGGCGAGATAAATATAAAAAACGTACGGGACGATACCCCGCAGTTGAGCAATCACCTGTTCTGCCTCCAAGCGAATGACGGTGAACTGGAGATCATCGGCAGACTTGAGAATATTGCCCCGGGCGAAAAAATCTATGCAGCCCGTTTTGTCGAATCCCGCGGCTATCTTGTCACTTTTGTGAAGGTTGATCCGCTGTTCACACTGGACTTGTCCGATCCGACCGATCCGAAAGTTGTGGGTGAGCTGAAGATTCCGGGCTATTCTGATTATATCCACCCATTTGGCAAGAATCACATCCTCACCATTGGCAAGCACACAGAAATTCAGGACGGAACCGCATGGTTTCAGGGCGTGCAACTCTCAATGTTCGATGTCAGTGATTTTGCCGGCCCGGAACTTTTGCACAAGGAGCGCATCGGGGTGCGCGGCACAGAATCCGAAGCATTGTATGACCACAAAGCCTTTACATTTTGGGAGGAAAACGGTCTTCTGGCCATACCGGTTGATCTTTATGAATATGAGACTGCGCCGAGTTATCTCTCGCATTCAGGCATACATACATTCACCGGGCTGTATGTTTACCGCGTAACATCTGAGAACGGATTTGAATTTCTGGGCCGTATCCGTACCGCTTCCGGATTTTCGTATTATCAGCCTGGGAGATGGCTCCGGGGTGTATTCATTGACGAAAGTGTCTATGCTGTGACTCATGATACTGTCCGTTCCGCAGATACTGAGGACATTGAAGCCACGGTGAACACGCTGTCTCTCATTGATTAAGCATGGCATTCAGACTTCCGAAGCTGTCAAATTTCGGAAGTCTTCAAATATATGGCAATTTTAAAACAAGAAGGAGGAAAGGAATGATGAAGAAAAGTATGGCATTGTTTTTTGGTTTGTGCATGGTTTTCATGATTGGCGGGCAGGCTTACGGCACTGCTTATGTTGTTACTCCAAATCTTGAGGTTGACGCGATCATCAACTCGGAGGAAAGCGGCCGTATCGAGGCTGTTTTTCATAAAGGCGGGGAAGATGTCACTGCCAGGGGAGACAGCGTGATATGGGGATATTTTTATGCGGATCCGGATGATGTCGGCTGGGGAAGCAGGGATAACCCCGAGGTGTATGTGAAAATATGGTTCGACATCAGCGGAAGGATTGACGTTAATTTTTTCCATGTTTCCGTTCCTGATATTACGGTCTTTTCAGCCTCTCCGGCGGTCGGAACGACGATCTATGACAAACATGACACCCTCACCATGGATAACAGGTATGTGCGCCATGAGTATCATCTCAGAAGGTGGAGTGAGTTTTATACTTATGATGCGGACGGAAATATGACAAGGGAAGAATATGACCGGGACGGAGACGGAGTCATTGATCTGACCCGCGCCTACACTTTCACCAAAGATGGCAACACGACCATACGAAAAGGGGAGGTTGACATTGACGGCGATGGGATCACAGACTACCGGCCCATGGAAACTTTCACTTATGACTCGGACGGTAATCTTCTGAAACACGAATCCGGCTCTTATGACGCAGACGGCAATCTCCTGAAACACGAATCCAGTTCTTCTGTTCGCACTTACACTTATGATGACAGCGGCAATAAGACTGAGGAGCGGTATGAATCAGACACTTTTATCCGTGACACCGATGGTAATGTGACGCGACGGCTGACCGACACCCGGGCTTACGCATACACTTATGATGACCGCGGCAACGAGATAAAAGCGCAATATGAGACAGAATCTTTCGCGTACAATGCGGACGGCAACCTGACGAGGCATGAATCTGATTATTCTGTCCATATATACGCGCTCACTTACGATGCGAATGGGAATATCACAGGAAAAGAAAATGTCAACGGCGATGACGGAACCACAGACGAGGTTTTCACCTATACATACAATGCTGACGGAAACATGACAAAAGAAGTGCATGAGATGCATACTGAGCTCGGAACAATTTACACAGCTTACGCATACATCTTTGATGCCGGTAATATGATAAGAAAGGACTGGCTCAAGAAGGATGGGAGTATTAAATCTTCCCTTGTCTTCACTTATGATGCAGAGGGTCGTGTGATAAAAGAGGAACCGGTGAGCAGCATCATGGGCAAAATATATTCAAACTATACAACATACATTTATGATGAAATCGGTAACCTGATCAGGAAAGTTATCACCGGAAATTTAGGAGGGGGTATTATAGGAACATCCATACCGGAGGATCTGCCAATCGGAGTGTATGAGACAAGTAGCTTGGTAACAGTTGTGAACATTCCTCTCCTTCCTGACTCAATGAAAGGCTATGAGTTGTACAGTTGGCAGGCAGATGACCAGTGGCACTTTACCCTGATCACCGGAACCAACCGCCTCAAAACATACAAAGAAGTCTTTTCAGATGAAAATACAGTATCTGAAGACGGATGGGTAAAAATAACGGTCACCGGCGTGGATTCGCTTAAAGCAATGCTTATGCGGTTGCCGTGGAAAGCGTCTGTTGCCTGGCTGAACAGAGAGCTTGACGGGGACCAGGGAGAAATGCCCGCGCTTTCTTTCCCTGCCACGGAAACAGTGGACGAGATTAAAATCCATTGCGAACAAAGAGGGTCTGTATTTGTTCACACACCCGCAGAGAATACAAAGAGCGGTTTCAATATTTATCTCGCGTCCGAGCCTCTTACAGATGATGACCTCGAAACCCTTGATATAAGCCAGGTTGAACTTGAACCGGACCCGCTTCTGTCTGATGAGGATATCATCGTTTATTTGCAGGAGAACCATGTCATCCATCTGACAGAGGCAGGCAGGCAAAAGCTGAGGGATTCTCCAAGAGTAAAGGACAAAGAAGCATTTTTCGTGTGCGTCGGGGATCAGCCGATATATGCAGGTGTGTTCTGGTCAGTGATCAAGTCTTTTCCTCCGAATCATAGTGATTTTTCAATTTCAATGACTTTTGATATGCTCGGAATGTATCATTATCCCATAGCAATTCGGAATGAACATGCCAAAGACGATCTGAGAGCGGATCCGAGAATTCTGACAGCTTTGGAGACTTGCGGAAAACTCGGCACATCCTCAGTGGACACGAATGATTCCCTCATCTTGTCTGACACGCCCTTGTCTGAATGGGATCACGATCCTTATACCATTAAACAATTTTCCACCTTTCAACAGCCTGTATATATGGAAGATGATACGCTGCATTTTCATGTCTCTTATAACGGCGGCTTCAGAAAACACGAATTCAACTTGATGGCGAGAAACGCTTTCCTGGAATCAGATCCGGTGCAGGTGGACATTCTGCTTGCCCATAATGCCAATGATGATTCAGGTGAAGTGTCTCTTGGAAAGGAACTCACGTTTGAGATGTCTCGGCTCAGGGCCGAATATCAGAGACAATATCCCGACGACACAGCAGGCAGAATCATTCTGAGAATTCAGTATCCGGACACGGCAGATGGCTATCTCGCCGTGGAATACAACTTTGCCGACAGAAAACCGCTGATGTCTGACTTTGCGGAGGAAGAAGGCATTGAGTATTATTTGCAGACAGACAAGGCCAGGTATGAACGGGGCGAGCCTGTTAAAATCCGGTATTGTGTCACCAATAAGACAGATGCGCTGAAAGAACTGGGACGAGTGCCATGCGGCTGCAAATATGAATTTTATATCATGCATAACAGCGAAGATGTATGGAACAGTTGCCGGGTCATACCGCCCTGCGGTTTTGAGGAATTTACGCTGAATTCCGGCGAATCTAAGTGTTATGAACGTGTCTGGGAAATGACGAATGACAACGGAACTCTCGAATCGGATGATGATGTCCCTGTTGCCTCCGATGGCACATACATTGTTACCGGTGAGCTGAAGCTTTACGGGGAGAGCAAAAGAATTCCCGTGAATGTTTCTATTGAGATCAGAGAACCTGTGGAATTCCTGCACTCGGAACGCTCCCGTGAGCTCTCACCGGATGTGACGGAAACCGAGTTAAATGAACTGGTCGCCGGAAACAATTTGTTTGCATTTGATCTGTACCAGGCGATACGCAGCAATCAGGATGGCAATCTGTTTTACTCACCTTACAGCATTTCACTGGCACTTGCGATGACATACACAGGCGCCCGGGATGAAACCGCTGAACAGATGAAAATCGCCTGTTATTTCACCCTTTCCCCTGACCGCCTGCATCCTGCTTTTAACGCCCTTGACCTCGAGCTTGCCAAACGGGGCAAAAACGCCGAAGGCCAAGACGGAGAAGGATTCCGCCTGAATATCGCCAATTCAATATGGGGGCAGAAGGGATATGCTTTTCTGCCGGATTTCTTGGATGCCCTTTCCCAAAACTACGGGGCTGGAATGCAACTGCTTGATTTCGCTAATGCGCCCGAAGATTCCAGAATTATCATCAATGACTGGGTAAGCGGAAAAACAGGGGAAAAAATTAAAGACCTGATTCCCCAAGATGCCATATCCGATATGACCCGGCTTGTTCTCACCAATGCGATTTACTTCAATGCCGCGTGGGACAGCCAGTTTGAAGAGAAACTGACTCAGGACGGCATCTTTTATTTGGCTGACAACACTGAAATCAATGTACCGATGATGTCACAGACAGAGTATCTGAATTACAGCGAAGGCGAGGATTATCAGGCAGCAGAGATGATGTATGACGGCAGGGAGATGTCAATGGTGATCCTGCTTCCCCATGAGGGCCGGTTTGAGGAATTTGAGAGTTCGCTCACCTCTGAGCGTCTGAATGAGATTACAGATAATCTTGAAGGCAGATACATGACCTTGAAACTGCCCAAATTCAGATATGAATCAGATTCTGTCAGCCTGAAGGAAACCTTGTCACAGATGGGAATGCCGGTTGCATTCACCTGGCCAGGGGCTGATTTTTCCGGTATGGACGGCGATTACGATCTGTACATCAGCGATGTGTTCCACAAAGGATTTGTCTCTGTGAATGAAGCAGGTACGGAAGCCGCAGCCGCCACAGCAGTGATTATTAACGACGGGAGCATGCCTCCTTCAGATATTCCGGAACTCACGGTGAACCGGCCATTCATCTTTTTTATCCGCGACATTCATACCAATACAGTTTTGTTTATCGGCCGTATTGCCAGCCCGTTAAGCGGATAGCCCGCCAATTTTCAGCACCGACAGGGAGGTCTCTGCCTCGAAGGGGTTAAATATCCTGGCCCAGAGTTGCCTTCAGGCATTGGCCTGCAACATTATATTTGAGACGGAGCTTAACACAAAAAAGTTGCAGATTCAAAGGAATTCTGAAAAAAATAAGGCCTGTTTCAATCGCCGAGGGATAAATCCCCCGGCTGAAAGCGAAAGTACGCTGAAGCGCACTATATA
>JAOZLU010000033.1:0-11634 GCA_029934695.1 Desulfobacterales bacterium
CGGGAACTACTGGTTCGAGACCGGGACTCCGACCTTCCTGGTGAATCTGCTGAGGAAGAGGGACTGGCATCTGCCGGAGATTGAGAACACGGAGGTGACCGAGTCCGTTTTCAGCACCTACGACATTGACGATCTCAGGCCCGAGGCCCTGCTCTTCCAGACCGGCTATCTGACCATAAAGAATGTGAGGGGCAGAATTCACAGCCTGGGGTATCCGAATCATGAGGTGAGGACGGCCTTTCTCGAAATCCTTCTCACCTCTCTGGCGGAGGGAGCCACCGGGACCGGGATATCCAGATTCGTTCTGCTGTCAGAGTATCTGGCGGAGGAGAACTTCGAGGCCTTCTTCGAGACCGTCACAGCCGTCTTCGCCGCAATTCCATATACACTGAACACAAAGAGGGACGAGGCCTATTTTCACACACTGTTCTATCTCATGGTGTCCGCGTCCGGAACAGATGCGGAAAACGAGGTGCTGACCTGCCGGGGCCGCATTGACCTTGTGGCGGAGTTTCACGACAGCGTCCACATCATGGAATTCAAGTGCAACCGGAGTGCCAAGGCCGCCATAAGTCAGATCAGGAAAAAGGGATACGCCGAAAAATATAAACAGGGCGGAAAGAAAATATTTCTTCTCGGCATCAATTTCAGCACCGAGAAGCGGATTCCCGTGGAATGGAAGGTGGAGACAGCGGAGGGGGAGGCGGTCATGGCCGAGCAGAATGAAGTCTGAAATTCCCCGCCGTCCGGGTCCGGGATCAGGGAGATCAGAGTAATTATTGTCCGCCAAAACCTCCGGAGGGCGGGGATTTGCCAATCCCCCGCGAGCGTCAGACAGACGCTCGGCTCGGCCCCCGGTCGCTCGGCTCGGCCCCGGTCGCTCGGCTCGGATTGCTAAATCCGAGCCATGTCAGGCGGGGGATTTGGCAATCCCCCGCGAGCATCAGACAGACGCTCGGCTTGGCCCCGGTCGCTCGGCTCGGATTGCTAAATCCGAGCCATGCCGGGCGGGGATTTGCCAATCCCCCGCGAGCGTCAGACAGACGCTCGGCTCCCCCGCGAGCATTGTCTGTGTCGGGCGGGGATTTGCCAATCCCCCGCGAGCTTTATGGAGGGGCGTTGTGAAAAAGGCGGGGGATTTGGCAATCCCCCGCGAGCTTTGCGGAGGAGCACTGTGTATCGCTGAAGAATGGGACGATGATAAAAAATAATCAAATGAGGTGCAAAAATGATCAACTATAATTCAAATTTATGGAATATCTTCAAAAGCTGGTTTTCTTGGCAGTATGTAATAAAACATATCTTATCAGTTATCTTCATTCTCTTCCTGTTCGTAACTGCCGGGGCAGGCCAGGTGTTCGGAGAAGAGGAAATCAGGGTGAACACTCCCTTTGATCTCACAATGCCTCTTGTTATGAACCAGGGAGCAACGATTGAAGGCATTGATATTTTCATAACCGGATATGATGCCACCGTACTTGAACTGACAGATGTCACATTGACGGGCGGGACACTGGAAGGTGCCAATTATACTTTGCAGAGCAAGATAGTTGACAGTACGATAACGATTATGATTTACGCCGGTGAAAATCCTATTGCAGGTCCGGGAAATATAGCGTTTATAAGCTTTGACATTAAGGGGGAGGATCAGGGCACAACCCTGTCATTCACAAAATTTGAGGCTGACGAAGCACCTGACAGCGGCGGATTTGAGATCAACGAAACCATCACCCGGAGCCTCAAAATTTTGATCAATCATCCGCCTGTGGCTGATGAAGACATATTGGAGTTGGAGACAGGCGAGGACAATGAAATAAGTGACACCTTGCCCGCCAGTGATCCGGATGAGGACGAGCTGACTTACAGCATCGTCACCGAGCCTGAGAAAGGGACGGTCGAGATCACGGATGAGGGCACCGGTGAGTTCACCTACACGCCGAATGAGAATGAGAACGGCACTGACACGTTCACATTCATGGTCAGTGACGGACTGTCGGACTCCGAACCGGCTGAGATCACGGTGACGATCAATCCGGTAAATGATGCGCCGGCATTGGACGACACTCAGTCTCCGGAGCTTGCCGGAATCATCGGAGACAATGTCAGCAGCCACGGGAACAGCGTTGCAGAGATCGTCATTGACAATTCTGTCACCGATGCGGATGTTGCCGAGGGCGAGGCTGTGCCCGAAGCCATCGCGGTGACGGCTGTTGACAACACTGACGGGACTTGGCAATATTCAATGGATGACGGTGCCGCCTGGACAGACTTGAGCGACACATCCGGCGGGGTGGCGGATTTGTCCGCCCAGGCCCTTTTGCTGGATCAGACGGACAGGATAAGATTTGTTCCGTCCGATATCTACTGGGACGGCACAGCAACTTTCACCTTCCGCGCCTGGGACAAGACCGCCGGCGCACCAGGTGAAACCGCAGACACAGGCGAAGCCGGCGATGCCTCTGCATTCAGTTTGACCGCGGACACGGCAAGTATCCGAGTAACCCCGGCAAATCATGCACCGGAACTGGATGAGAGCCAATCCCCCGCGCTTTCCGAAATCATCGGAAATGATGCTGACAACAGCGGAAACAGCGTCGCTGAAATCGTCGTGGACGGTTCCGTCACAGATGAAGATGCGGATGAGGAGAATCCCGCGACAGAGGCCATTGCTGTGACCGCAGTGGATAACATAAACGGGATATGGCAATACTCACTCGACGATGGAGAGACCTGGACAGATTTCAGTGAAACCACGGACACCGCGGCCGACATATCCGCCCAAGCACGCCTGCTTGATGAGACCCACAAAATCAGATTTGTGCCTAAAGATATCTATTGGGACGGCACAGCAACAGTCACTTTTCGCGCCTGGGACAAGACTGGGGGTGATGCCGGTGAAACAGCGGATGCAACCGAAGGCGGTGAAACCTCCGCATTCAGTTCAGCCATGGATACTGCGAGCATTGAGATCAGATCGGCAAATCACGCGCCGGAACTGAACGCGGACGAATCTCCGATGCTTTCCGAAATCACCGGAGACGACATCGAAAACGGGGGAAACAGCGTCGCTGAGATCGTCGTGGACGGTTCCGTCACTGACGCGGATACCCCTGACGGCGAGGCCGCGGCAGAAGCCATTGCGGTAACCGGAACAGATAACACAAACGGGTCCTGGCAATATTCCGTTGATAACGGGGAAAACTGGACCGCCTTCTTCACCCAGAAAACAGACGGGGAAAATCCTGAAGAAACAGACGGGGCCGTCTTACTGGATGAAACCCACAGAATCAGATTTGTTCCGACGGAACTTTACTGGGAGGGTACCGCAACATTCACATTCCGCGCATGGGATAAGACCGCTGGTACAGCAGGTGAGACAGCATATCCCGGCGAAGGCGGCAGTGCTTCCGCATTCAGTTCATCCGAGGACACAGCCGCGATTGAGGTGATACCGGCAAATCACGCGCCGGAGTTGGATGCAGAGCAATCTCCCAGACTTTCCATAATGTGGACTGACCAGCCCGAAACTGACGGAAGCAGCATCTCAGAAATCGTTATAAATGGCTCTGTTACCGATGAAGATGCTGAAGAGGATGATCCTGTCCCGGAAGCCATTGCCGTAACAGGTGTGGACAACACAGACGGAACCTGGCAATACTCCGCGGATGACGGCGAGACTTGGACAGACCTCAGCGACGAAACAGGTGCGGCCGCCGACTTTTCCGATGCAGCCATCTTACTGAATGAGGCAGACAGAATCAGATTTGTGCCGAATGAGGAATGGATCGGTACGGCGACATTCACTTTCCGAGCCTGGGACAAGACTACGGGTACAGCCGGCGAAACAGCAGACCCCGGTGAAGGAGGCGGTCTCTCTGCATTCAGTGCCGAAACAGATGAGGCGAGCATTGAGGTAAGACCGGTAAACCATGCGCCGGAACTGGACAATACCAAATCCCCGCCCTCACTTCCCCAGATCAATGAAAATGAATTCGAGAACCAGGGAAGCAGTGTCGGCGAGTTCATTACAGATGGCTTCATCACTGATGTGGATGAAACTTCGCTAATGGAATCCATTGCGGTTATGACGGTGGACAACACAAACGGTGCGTGGCAGTACTCTGCAAACAACGGGATAAACTGGACAACCTTCAGTGAGGAGGCAGGCAATGTTGACATATCAGCCGAGGCCCGTCTGCTGGCAGAGAGCCACAAGATCAGATTTGTGCCGGCTGAAAACTGGTTCGGCACAGCAAAATTTGTATTCAGAGCCTGGGATAAAAGCAGGGGCAGGGCTGGCGAAACAGCAGACGCCAGCGAAGGGGGCGGCTATTCCGCATTCAGTTCAGCCACGGATTATGTCAGCATCAGGGTGAAGCCCCTGAACAGATCTCCGGAACTGGACACAGAACTGTCTCCGGAACTTTCCGAGATAAAGAAAAACAACTTTGACAGCAGCGGCAACACAGTGGCTGAGATACTCCCGGACGGCTTTGTCACGGATGCGAATAATGAATCGCCTCCGGAAGCCGTTGCTGTGACGGCTGTGGACAACACAGGCGGCGTATGGCAGTATTCCACGGATAACGGTGCCATCTGGACAAATTTCAGCGACATAACCGGCTCCCCAGCGGACATATCCGCGGAGGCCCGTCTGTTAGATGCTGATCACAGAATAAGATTTGTGCCTGAGAACGACTGGGACGGCACTGCGACATTCACCTTCCGTGCCTGGGACAAGAGCAGCGGAACGCCCGGCAGTACAAGCGACGCGAGCGGAGGCGGTGACTTGTCCCCGTTCAGTTCTGCCACAGACACAGCGGAAATTACAGTGCAGGCAGAGCCAAATCACGCGCCAGTTCTGGATGTCAGCCACTCTCCCGCACTTTCCCGGATAAGCGTGGATGAGTTCGGCAACAGCGGAAACAGCGTCGCTGAAATCGTCACAGACGGCTCCGTCACCGATGCGGATGCGGATTCGCCGGCAGAATCCATAGCAGTGACAGCTGCGGATAATACAAACGGCGTGTGGCAGTATTCCTCTGATAATGGCGGATGGGAGGCCTTCCCGGATATCGTGTCCCGGTTTTTTTTGCTCGACGAAACCCGTCAGATCAGATTCGTGCCGAATGAGGGCTGGAGCGGCAAAGCAACATTCACCTTCCGGGCCTGGGACAAGAGCAGCGGCATATCAGGCGGAACTGTGGATGCAGGTGCCAGCGGCGGCAATTCCGCGTTCAGTTCCGAAACAGATGACGCGGCCATCTCGGTAAGCAATGATCCCATCGCCGACGCGGGAGAAGATCAGACTGTCTTTGAAGGAAAAACAGTGACCTTGGACGGATCTGCCTCTTCAGGTGTCATTGCCACTTACAAATGGACACAGACAGACGGTATTCCGGTGACGCTTTCGGATGTGACAGCGGTTCAGCCCTTTTTTGCCGCGCCCCAGGTGGAAGCCGGTGACATTGCCCTGAGCTTCAGCCTGACGCTCAGGGGCGTGGATTTGTCTGACGGCAGCGGTGTTCCGGAATCCTCGGACACTGTCACCGTCACGGTTTCCGACGTTCCAGCCCCTGTTGCCTCTTTTAATGCCGCAAAGACCTCCGAGGTTTCGGAAACCTCGGAGGTCTCTGCTGTCTCTGGAAATGTCCCCCTTGATATCACTTTTACCGACACATCCCAGGGGGAGATCACAGAATGGCAGTGGAATTTCGGAGACGGGTTTCAGGGCCTGGAGCAGAACCCGGCACACACTTATTCCCTGTCAGGCACATACACAGTGAGCCTGACGGTAAAAGGGCCAGGAGGTGAGGACACGGAAGTCAGAAACGATTATGTCACTGCCAATCTCGTGCCTGTCAGTGCTGATTTCACAGCAGACCCGACAGAAGGCCCCGCTCCTCTGAAGGTCGTGTTCACGTCCGAGTTGCAGGGCGAAATTACAGAGCAGGTCTGGGATTTCGGAGACGGTAAGACGAGTTCCCTTTCCGAGCATGTCTATGAGACAGTCGGACAATACACAGTCTCACTCACAGTGACCGGCCCCGGGGGATCGGTAACCGAGACAAAGGAAAACCATATCAACGTCATTGGAAGGAGCATCAGCGGACAGGTCAGGATACTTCTCGGAGAGACAGAACAAGGTCTGGAAGGCTGCTGGGTTGAGGCATGGACAGGAGAGATGTTCAGGGGCGGCGCGACAACGGACAGCAACGGAAATTATGAGATAGCGGATATTCCATCGGCCAGAAATATTCTGCTCTCGGCAAGTCCGCCTGAAGGAACTTCGGATTATTTCAATCAGTTTTATAACAGGAAAGAGACCCGAAATCAGGCCGACCTTGTCTCCACTGCCGACGAGAATCTCTTAGGCATTGACTTTGTCCTGGAAAGAAAACCCCTTGAAGGCATCCGGGGACGAATACATGACGACGAGAATGGAATCCCCGGAATTGAGGTGAATGTATTCTCCGAATCTGTCGCTTCCGGCATGAATGTCCTGACAGACGAGAACGGCGAATATATCGCCACAGGTCTGAAATCCGCGGATGATTACCGGATTTCAGTCTGGTCTGAGGAATTCAGCACAGAATTTTATTATGCTGTTCCCGAAGATGAGGAACCCGGAGAGCAGTCGCCGACATACAGTGTTTTTTCCGCATTCCTCTCCACGCTCGCAACACCTGAATATCCGCCTCTGTCCAACATTGACATTATTGTGAATGCGAATCAGGGCGGCGATATTGAAGGATATGTTTATCTTGACGATGGCGAAAACACGCCTGTCCGCGGCGTTGGCGTGAATGCCTGGTCAGATGAATTGGATTCAGGAAATGGCGGAGTCACAGATGAAACAGGCCACTACAAAATATGGGGTCTCCAGAAGGTGAACGCGGGCGAGGCAGAGACAAAAGGATACCTCGTGGAAATCCGATCTGCCAAATATCCGTACCAGGCATATAACCGGACAGATCAGAAGGAAAACGCGACACGGGTCGGAACCGGTGCGGCGGACATTGATTTTTACCTGAAAACCGGCTACGGCATTTCAGGCAGGGTGACAGATCCGGCTGGGAACCCGGTTTCAGGAGCCGAGATCGTTGCATGGTCCGTTTCCGCGTCCGCTGAAAAACAGGGAACCGCAACATCCGATGATACCGGTGCATATCTCATCAGCGATCTGCCAATCGGGGATGATTATATTGCAGCGGTCTATCCCTCGGATTATCCCATTCAGTATTACAGACTGACACTTGATGAGAACGCGGCAACCCTGATTGACATGACCGGCGGAGATGCCGTGGATATTGATTTTGTCCTGGACAAAGGCCCTGTGGTCAGGGGCATCGTCTATGTCGAAGATACTTCCCAAGTCCCTGCTCCTGCGGGGGTATGGGTAAATATATGGTCTGACAGCACCCGGACCGGCGGTGATGTGCAGACCGACGGACAGGGCAGGTATGAGATTGCCGGACTGGATGAGGATGCCGCGGATTATATCATTTCCGTGCGACATGCCGGGTATATGCCGGCTTTTTACAGTCACGAGGCAACTGTTTATCAATGGAAAGATGCCGCGGGTCTGGCAACTTCGGACGCTGATCGGAACCTTGTTCTCAAAGCCGGGTTCAGCATAAGAGGGAAGGTGACTTATATTGACGAACCTGTGGCCGACATTCGTGTGGAAGCCAAGTCCGAGGAGGGAGGCGGCAGTGCAAAGACCTCCGAGGTTTTGGAAACCTCGGAGGTCTTGGGAAAGGAGGTCTCAGGAGAATTCAATTATGCCATGAGCGGGCTTCCGCCCGGAACATACAGTGTGAGTATCCGCCCTGAAAACTTTCTGGATGAAACGAAAACCGTACAGATTGAGAATCAGGATGTCAGACTCGACTTTGCCCTTGCGGAAGAGCCGGATCGCAGCATTTCCGGCACGATCACCGGACTTGAGGCGGGAAAATCCGTGCAGATCAGAGCCTGGTCCCAGTCCAGGGCGATCTCAAAGTCCATTCGTCTGGAGGGAACAGGCGACGATGCGGTTTATACCTTCACAGATCTGAAGCCTGCCGCCGATTATGTGGCGGAACTCGTGTCAGAGGATTATCCCTATCAAGTGTTTGACGGCAGATACAGGCTTGAAAACGCTGATTTTGTGGATATCTCGGACACTGATGCGTCAGATGTTGATTTTGTCCTGAGTTCGGATGCCGCGACTATTTCCGGGGAGGTCATTTTCCCGGGCGACGCGTCACCCGGAGAGACTGTGCGGGTGAATATCTTTTCCCGGGTGACAGGTTCGGGGGGAATCGCTGATATTGAACTGACAGACTCCCAGATTGTCTCTTATGTAGTGACCGGCCTGATTCGGGCAGCGGATTATGTTGTTTCTGTGCAGTCCGAGAAATATATGGATCATTATTATGACGGCTCGGAAAATGGCTCGGAAAATGAGAGAGACGCACAGATCATCGATACCACGGCTTCCGAGGAGACCATTGTCAATTTACGGCTTATCAGGGGGGCGACGATCTCCGGCAGGGTTGCAGACAGCAACGGCGATCCTGCGGCGGAAGTCAGTGTGGAAGCCTGGTCCCGCAGCACCGGTTTCTACGGATCCTCCGTAACTGCGGAGGATGGAACATACATCATTGAAGGACTCGGGCCGGCTCCTGATTACAAAGTGGAAGCCCGGGAGCAGGACATCGGCTCATTTTTCCACAACAGTGAGAAAACGGTCAGAGACCGGTCCCTGGCCGAATCTGTCAGCACTGCTGACGGGGATCCCGAGGATATTGACATCATGCTGACCGAGATTGAAAGCATCAGCGGAAAGGTCACGGATATGGAAGGGTATCCCCTTCCCCTGATGTGGGTGGATGCCTGGTCAGAGCTGCACCAGTCGGGAAACGGCGTATTTACAGACGAAGACGGAAGATACGAGGTCAGCGGACTTCCCAAAAGCAGGGATTACATGGTTTCCGCACGGCCGGACTGGTTTACCGTGCCTCAGGAAAAGACCGATATTTCCAGCAACAGTGTTGAGGTGAATTTTGTGCTGAATCCCCGGGAGGGATATACACTGACAGGCACAGTCATAAGCAGCACCGGCGTTTCCATCCCGAATGTCAGTGTCGAAGCATGGTCAGCGTCTCTGAATATCCGGGGAGATATATGGTCGGTGACGGACAGAACCGGAAACTATCAGTTGGACGGCCTCCCGAAAGCGGATGATTATATGCTCATCGTATCGCCGCCGAAGGATTCATCTTATGCGTCTTTCAATGAAAAAGAGATTTCTGTGCCTCTGGACGGTGATGCCCACAATATCGTATTGTCACGGGGTCTGAATGTCAGCGGAACGGTGATGGCAAAAGCTGACGGATCGCCAATCACGGACGCTCAGGTCATTGTCATTTCAAGTGAGAACAATTTCTGGAAGGAAACGGTGACAGACAGGTACGGCAGATACAATATCGGCAATATGTCTGATATTTCAGATTATGAAATAACCGTCATGTCAGACAGCCACCTGGGACAGACAAAAACAGAACAGTCTCCCGGAAGCGGGACTGATTTTGCTCTTGACAGGAGTGGCGACATCAGCGGTGAGGTAAAAGACAAAAGCACCGGCGAAGTCCGTGCAGGTGCCCGCGTGGAAGCCTATTCGGAATCCATGCAGGGTATGTCCGAGTTTGCCGGAGTCGCGATAACGGACGGGGATGGCAGATATGTCATAAAAGGACTGAAGCCCACAGATCAGAGGGGCAATCCCCTGAGCGACTATGTGATCACCGTGTATGCGAAAGGGTATCCGCCCCTGTCAAAAGGTGCGAGGAGAGTGGGGGATGAACTGAATTTCGCTCTCACCCGGGGAAAGGAAAATGAGCTCTCAGGCACTGTCATGGGCTTTGAGGGCGAACTGCTTGATGAGATTGAATTTATTGGGGAAATTTTTGAACGGGGCGGCGATTATATTTCCTTTGTGAAGGTTGACAGTGACGGAACTTTCAAATTTACCGGCCTGGACTCGGAGAAACTGTATCAGGTGATGTTCACGGCATACAGGGGAGACACGCCCGAACTCATCCAGTGGGCTGCTGAAGGCCCGTCTGATGAGTATGACATCGGTATTGAGAGCATTGATGATCCGTATCAGACCCCTGCCAATGCAAGGGCCTATAAAACAGACACGACAGTGCATTTCAGATTCAGCTATACCCTGAAAAGAAAACGTGGCAGAAGTGTCCGAGGTCCCGGCCCAGTCACAAATATTGATTCGCCCACGCATATATTTACAAAGCGGAGCCTGGCAGAAACGGAAATTTCAACGCCCAGCCACAATTCTGCCGTATCCGCCAATCCTTATATAACAGTGGAATGGCAGCCTTTTGATGAGGAATATGATGACGGATACTATTATGAATTCAACCAGATTTCCGATCACAGGATCACGAAACGCAACGCGCCCGATATGCTTCCTCTGAAGATGAGGGAGACCACCAGCGCGGAACTGTCGGGAGACGATGTTTTTTATTATTTTCATGTTGCCGCTGTGGATAACAGGGGAAGGATCGGTCCGACATCGAACCGGGAATTCCGTATTGACACAGTTCCGCCGGCCAACGGAAGCGTGATATCGCCTGAGACCACATCAAATTCCGTTATCGCCCTGGTCCTGGGTGCGACCGGTGTCAAGGAGATGTACCTCAGTAATGCCAACTATGGGCAAGGCGGCGAGTGGGAAACCCGGGTCAAGGAAAAACAGTGGCGCCTGACCCAAGGCGACGGCCCCAAAAAAGTATATGTCCAGTTCAGAGACGAGGCCGGAAATGTGGCGAATTATCTCGTTGAGACAGAGATGGTGACCGAGCCGGATCTCGCGATGGCTGATCAGAGCTTCTCCGTGGATGAGGACAGCCCCGACGGAACTGTCGTCGGCACGGTCACGGCAACAAATCCGGATGGTGCCTTGGATTATGTCATAACAGAGGGGAATGCGGATGATGTCTTCGCCATTGACAGCGGGAGCGGAGAGATCACGGTCAGTGACGGCAGTCTGCTGGATTATGAGACAACTGGCATCTATACGCTCACTGTTGAGGCGTCTGACGGCATGAACACAGTCACCGCCACTGTCACGGTCAATATCAGCGATGTAGATGAGGACAGGCCACCCGTGGCCGAGGATCAGACCTTCTCGGTGAATGAGAACAGTCCGGACGGAATTTCCGTGGGCACGGTAACGGCGACTGATCCGAATTCAGACCCGCTGACCTACAGCATCACAGCAGGCAATATAAATGATGTGTTTGTCATTGACAGCGAGACCGGGAATATCACAGTCAGTGACGGCAGCCAACTGGATTATGAGACAACGGCAAGTTATACGCTTACGGTTCATGTATCGGACGGTACGGATACCGTCACAGTCACGGTCACGGTGAATATTGACGACGTGAATGAGGAGATTCCCAATGAGCCGCCTGTGGCCGGGGATCAGACCTTTTCCGTGGATGAGAACAGCCCTGCCGGCATTTCTGCCGGGGTGGTGACAGCAATAGACAGAGATGCGGATATCCTGACTTACAGCATCACCGCGGGTGATACAGATGATGCGTTTGCCATTGACAGCGA
>JAOZLU010000033.1:11734-24501 GCA_029934695.1 Desulfobacterales bacterium
GATCAGACCTTTTCCGTGGATGAGAACAGTCCTGCCGGAACTTCTGTCGGCACGGTGACGGCGACTGATCCGGATTCTGACACGCTGACTTACAGCATCACAGACGGAAATACAAATGGCACTTTTGCGATTGACAGCAAAACCGGGGAGATCACGGTGAATGAGAGTAGTCAGTTGGATTATGAGACAACGGCCGCTTATACGTTCACAGTTCAGGTATGGGACGGCAGGGAGGCCGACACTGCCATGGTCACGGTGAATATTAATGACGTGAATGAGGAGATTTTGAACACGCCTCCGGAAACGGAGAATCAGACATTCTCAGTTGATGAGAACAGTGCGGACGGAACATTCGTCGGCAGGGTGACAGCATACGACGCGGACGCGGAAGATATCCTGGCCTGGCGCATCGCCTCGGGCAATACGAACAGAGCGTTTGCCATTGACAGCGGCACCGGAGAGATCACCGTCAGCGACGGCAGTGAGTTGGATTATGAGACAGCAGCCGCTTACACGCTTGTCCTTGAGGTGTCGGATGGCAGGGATACTGCCACAGCCCTGATCACCGTGAATATCGGAGATGTGAATGAGGACAGACTTACGGTGAATGACCAGGCATTTTCTGTAAATGAAAACAGTCCCGACGGCACATCAGTGGGATCAATCATCGCAAGCGGGCCGGGAGACACGCTGACATACACTGTCACAGCGGGAAATGAGGACAATGCGTTCTCAGTCAGCAGCAACACAGGGCATATCACGGTGAATGACGGCAGCCGGCTGGATTATGAGACTGTGTCTGTGTATGAGCTTGCTGTGGAAGTGTCTGACGGTGCGGACACGGTCACTGCCACGGTCACAATAAATATTGACGATCTGAACGAGGCAACGCTTGAGGTGGGAGATCAGGCATTCTCAGCAGATGAGAACAGTCCTGACGGGGCATCTGTAGGCACTGTCATGGCAAGTGGCCCGTCAGACATGCTGACCTGGCGCATCACAGCAGGCAATACGGACGATGTTTTTGCAATTAATAACGAAACCGGGGAGATCACCGTCAGCAACGGCAGCCGCCTGGATTATGACACCACGCCTGTCTATTTGCTTATAATTGAGGTGTCGGACGGCGAAAACACAGTGACAGCCATTATCACGGTGAATGTCCGTGAAGCAGATGCCATGATAAGCGACCAGACATTCTCCATAGATGAGAACAGTCCCGACGGAACCTCCGCAGGCACAGTCTCGGCAAGTGCGCCTGATCCTGACACCCGTCTGACCTTTCTCATCATCGGAGGCAACACTGACAATGCCTTTGCAATCCACAGCAGGACCGGCGTGATCACTGTCAGTGACGGCAGTCTGCTGGATTATGAGATCGTGACCGCTTACGCACTTACAGTTGAGGTGTCGGACGGCAGAAATATCGAGACTGCCACGGTCACAGTGAATATCAGGGATGTGTCAAATGAACATGATCCCGTAATCAGCGATCAGATTTTTTCTGTGAATGAGAACAGCCTCCGCGGAACGCATGTCGGCACAGTGTCAGCAAGAGACGACGATCCAGGAGACAAACTGACCTACAAGATCACCGGAGGCAATGCAGACAGCATGTTTGCGATCAGCAGCGACACAGGAGAGATCACGGTGGGAGAGGGCGGTGAACCGGATTATGAGACGGTAAGCACTTATACGCTCACGATTGAGGTATCGGACGGCATAAACACGGTCGCGGCCACGGTCACGATAACTGTCACTGATCTGAACGAGGAGGAGCTCACAGTGAACAATCAGATGTTCTCAGCAGACGAGAACAGTCCCGACGGAACTTTTGTTGGCATGGTCACTGCAAGCGGTCCCCTGGATACGCTGGCTTACCGCATCACAGAGGGAAACACGGACGATGCCTTTGCAATCGGAAGCGGGACCGGCAGAATCACAGTCATGCACGGCACCCGCCTGGATTATGAGACTGTGAGCAGTTATGCGCTCACCGTTGAGGTGTCGGACGGCTCAGATACCGTGACAGCCGTTATTACGATAAACATCAGTGACCTGAACGAAGAAAAACTTACGGTGAATGATCAGTCATTTTTCATTGATGAAGGCAGTCCCGGGGGAACTTCCGCTGGCACTGTGTTGGCAGGCAGCCCTTTGGATACGTTGAGTTATTCCATCATATCGGGCAATACAGATGACGCTTTTGAGATCGGCCGCACCGGAGAAATCACAGTCGCACACGGCAGTCTGCCGGATTATGAGACAACGCCTGTCTATACGCTTGTCGTCGGGGTCTCGGACGGAGCGGACACAGTGACTGCCGTCATCACAATAAACATCAGCAGAAAGATTGTATGGGGATGGCATAACCCGCTTCCCACCGGGAACACACTCGGCAGTCTGTGGGGAAGTTCCGGCTCGGACGTTTTCGCGGTCGGGGAGGCAGGCACGATCCTGCACTATGACGGCACGGACTGGACCGCAATGAGCAGCGGCATGGAGAATGATCTCCGCTGTGTCCGGGGCAGTTCCGGCTCGGATGTCTTTGCCGCGGGGGATGCCGGCGTGATCCTCCGCTATGACGGGAGGGAATGGACCCGGACGGACAGCGGCGTTTCCGAAAACCTGAGAGGAATCCGGTTTGTCTCCGATTCGGAAGTGTATGTCGTTGGAGACGCAGGCACCATCCTGCATTATGACGGCGAAAGCTGGACGCGGATGAACAGCGGCACATCCGAGAATCTTCACAGCTTATGGGGAACCGCTGTTTCAGACATTTTTGCCGCGGGAGATGCCGGCACGATCCTCCGCTATGACGGGACCGGCTGGACGCGGATGAACAGCGGCACATCCGAGGGACTCACCAGTATGTGGGGGGCTTCCGGCACTGTTTTTGCCGCAGGAGATGCCGGCACGATCCTCCACTATGACGGGACCGACTGGACACAAATGAACAGCGGCACATCCGAGAATCTCCGACAGATATGGGGAAGCTTCGAGTCGGATGTGTTCGCCGCGGGCGACTACGGCACGATCCTGCACTATGACGGCATAAGTTGGCGTGAGATGGACAGCGGAACATCCGAGCGTCTCCTCGGCCTGTGGGGAGATTCCGGTTCAGACATATTTGCAGTCGGATATAAAGGCACTGTCCTGCATTACGACGGCATCAGTTGGCGCAGGATGAGCAGCGGATTCTCCGATTTTCTCAAAGGCATCTGGGGGAGTTCCGACTCAGATATCTTTGCAGTGGGCGGCGGCTTTGATTATGAGGTTTTGGAATATCATAATACGATCCTGCATTATGACGGAACCAGGTGGGTTCAGATGGACAGCCCCGGGTCCGAATATCTTTATGATGTATGGGGACGTTCAGGCTCGGATGTCTTTGCAGTGGGCTGGGGCGGCACCATTCTGCATTATGACGGGACAGACTGGCATGAGATGAACAGCGGCACAGCCGAGAATCTCCACAGTATCCGGGGAACGTCCGAATCTGTCTTCGCAACAGGAGACGCGGGCACTGTTCTCCGCCATGACGGGACCCGCTGGACACGGATGAGCAGCGGCACATCCGAATGCCTTAACCGCGTGTGGGCGGCCTCCGATTCGGATGTGTTCGCAGCGGGTGACAGCGGCACAATCCTGCATTATGACGGCACGGAATGGCGCATCACGGACAGCGGCACTGCCGAGAATCTTCATGCTCTGTGGGGCCGCTCCGCATCGGATGTGTTTGCCGCGGGCGACAGCGGCACGATCCTGCACTATGACGGCGCAGGCTGGACTGAGGTGAGAGGCCGCAGGAGTGACGAGCAGATCAGAGATATCCTGGGAGTCTCCGAATCGGTCTTTGCAGCGGGAGACAACGGCATCATCCTGCGTTATAACGGTTCTGAGTGGAAGAAAACAGCCCGTGCGACACACAGGCATATCAGAAGCCTGTGGGGAATCTCCGACTCACTTTTCGTCGCAGGAGATGACGGCACAATACTGGTTATTCAGCAGGGTGGATGAGGCGTAATTCCCTGTTTTCACAGGGCAGGAATCCACCTTGGTTGTCCGGATTGGGCCCAGTTGCTTGGCTCGGGCCCAGTTGCCCGGCTCGGATTGGCAAATCCGAGCCGTGTCGGGCGGGGATTTGCCAATCCCCCGCGAGCCTTGTTTGTGTCGGGCGGGAGATGAGGAATGAGGAGACATGAAAGATTCGCTGTGACGGGACATACAGGTCAGCAACAGGAAATCAGCCCTTCCGGGGGATCACACAGGAGAAAGGAGCGGCATCATGACAAAAATGAAAAGACTTCCGGTGGGAGTGCAGGCATTCGAGACATTCGCAAGCCGGAACTGCGTGTATGTGGACAAGACGGAGCATATTCTCCGCATGACGGACGAGGGGATGTTCTACTTCCTGTCCCGTCCCCGGCGGTTCGGGAAATCCCTGCTGGTCTCGGTCCTGAAATGCCTGTTCCAGGCAAAGAGGGAGCTGTTTGACGGGCTGCGGATAGCGGAACCCGGGAGATGGGAATGGGAGGAGCATCCGGTGATCATCATTGATTTCAACGGAATCACTTATGACACGCCGGAGAATTTCCGCCTGTCCCTGACAGAGAGACTGACGCGCATGGCACAGGAACACGGGATAACACTGGAGAATTCCCTGCCCAAGGGAAAATTCGGGGAGCTGATCTCCGGTCTCCGGCGGAAAACCGGCATGCCGGTCGTCATCCTCGTTGACGAGTATGACAAGCCGATCATTGACCATCTCGGCAAAGGGAAGGCGGCCATGGAGACCGCCCGTGCCAACCGGGACATCCTGAAAAGCTTCTTCGGGGTGCTGAAGGACACGGACATCTCACCCATGCTCAGGTTCGTGTTCATCACCGGCGTGTCCAAGTTCAGCAGGGTCTCCATATTCTCGGAGCTCAACAATCTCAGGGATATCACCATGAATCCGGACTATGCGGACATGCTCGGCTATACAGAGGAGGAGGTGGGAACCTGCTTTGCCCCGTATATTGACGGTTTCTCACGGAAGACGCACATGCCCGGGACAGAGGTGAGAAAAAAACTGGAGCATCATTACGATGGATACAGGTTTTCCAGAAAGAACATAAAGGTTTATAATCCCTTCTCAGTTCTCAGCTCTCTTATCGAGACGGATTTCGGAAACTACTGGTTCGAGACCGGGACCCCGACCTTCCTGGTGAATCTGCTGAGGGAGAGGGACTGGCATCTGCCGGAGATTGAGAACACGGAGGTGACCGAGTCAGTCTTCAGCACCTACGACATTGACGATCTCAGGCCCGAGGCCCTGCTCTTCCAGACCGGCTATCTGACCATAAAGAATGTGAGGGGCAGAATTCACAGCCTGGGGTATCCGAATCATGAGGTGAGGACGGCCTTCCTCGAAATGCTTCTCACCTCCCTGGCAGAGGAAGCCACCGGGACCGGGATATCCAAATTCGTCCTGCTGTCGGAGTATCTGGCGGAGGAGAACTTTGACGCCTTCTTCGAGACCGTCACAGCCATCTTCGCCGCAATTCCATATACACTGAATACAAAGAGGGACGAGGCCTACTTTCACACGCTGTTCTATCTCATGGTGTCCGCGTCCGGAACAGATGCGGAAAACGAGGTGCTGACCTGCCGGGGCCGCATTGACCTTGTGGCGGAGTTTCACGACAGCGTCCACATCATGGAATTCAAGTGCAACCGGAGTGCGAAGGCCGCCATCAGACAGATCCGGAAGAAGGGGTACGCCGAAAAATATAAACAGGGCGGAAAGAAGATATTTCTTCTCGGCATCAACTTCAGCACCGAGAAGCGGGTTCCAATGGAATGGAAGGTGGAAACCGAAGATGGGGAGGCGGTCATGGCCGGGCAGAATGAAGTCTGTAAGGATGAACTCTGAAGGATGAAGGATGAAATCCCCCCATGCTGCCCCATGCCGCTCGGCTCGGACTTCGGCGTGAGCTCGGACTTCGGCGAGCTCAGACGAGCCGTCGAACGATTGTCAAATCTTAGCCCGTCCGGCACTCTTGGTCCGTCCGGCAAGTCTTGGTCCGTCCGGCAGTCTTGGCCCGTCCGGCAGTCTTGGCCTGTCCGGCAGTCTTGGCCTGTCCGGCAGTCTTGGCCTGTCCGGCAGTCTTAGCTTGATGCATATATATGGCACAAAGTCCCCGCATCTGAGTCAATTCATTCAACCTCTTCGTGGTGAGGAAGCAAATATGAGGAAAGCTGACAATATTCAAAAAATGCCTTAAAGCACTGATTCGCATGCAATGCTTTTTCCGTATGCGGAATCGCTGAAAAGAAGGCCCGGCTCCCCACAACGATCAGCTTGTGTCTCGCGCGTGTGATTGCAACATTAAACCTGTTCGGATTATTCAGAAATCTGCTCATAACATGATCCGCATCAGAGCTTGTGAATCCGAATATAACCACATCTCTCTCGGCCCCCTGAACCCGTTCCACAGTGTCAATCAGCGGAAGACGGTCATTTTTCTCTCCGAGCAACATGCTGAGACGTTTTCTGATGGTATTGTTCTGAGCACGATGCGGAGATATCAGTGCCAACTGATCTGCACTCAGATGACAAGTGCTTATCAGCCGAAACGCTATCTGTGCCATGATTTCAGCTTCTGTTTCTGACTCCTGATGTGCCCCATGGTGATCCGCCAGCACCAGAACCACAGGTTTTTCCGGGTCAAGAATTTCATCAAAAATAAGCTCCTGTTTACAATTCTTCGCCTCTTCCGGATCAACACTCTCACCAGGAATATTCTCTCTGACAATTCTGTTGAGAGTGAGTCGGGAATCAGCGTTCCCCGGAGCAGGACAAAGCCCCGAATCATACCATGTCCGGCTTGGAAACTCGCAAATTTCCCTGTTCATCCGGTAACTCATATCCAGACGGATGCGCTGCTCTGGCCCATAAAGATTCAGCAGAAGCCCCAACACAGATTGCTGAACATCTGTCTCGCTTTGTTCTTTTTCGTAATCTCCGATAACAATCGGAGGCAACTGTCTCACATCTCCGAGAAAGAGAAATTTTCCTTTTCCATAGATCAGGCTGAGGAGTGCCTGGGGAACGAGGATTTGAGAGGCTTCGTCAAAAATAACCCAGTCGAACATCCGGGGAAAATCTCCGTTCCGGCTTTGAAACAGTCCGTAAAGGCCATATCCTGTGGCTCCCATAATAAGATAGGGGGACGCCAGGATATCCTCGGCATTGTCACAAGATTCAACCTGTATGCCGGGCTCCCACATTTCTGAAGAAGTATTCTCCTCATCGTTCCAGCGTCCCCATTTGACGCACCGGCCGGGAAACCCCTCCAACCGGCACTCATTGATTAGTTGCACCACTTTTTTCAATACTTGGTCAATCGCATGATGCGTCAGCGCACTCACAGCAATGCGAAGCGGTCGCCTCTCTTCCCTGGCGTGTCGGATAAGGGCAATCAGAATCCAGCCCAGCAGATAAGTCTTACCGGTTCCCGGAGGTCCCTCGATCATGCTTAAACTGTGGTGGAAAGGCAGTTCCAGGGCATGTTGCTGAGTCGTGTTCAATTGGGCTGCCGCGCCTTCGTTCCTGAGCCAGTTTCGGGCCCAGTGCAACGAGTCCTGTGATTGTTCGCCGATCCACTGACCAGAGAATACCCGGAACAGGGGATGCGGCATATCCTCGGAAAAGACTGTATGCACTGCGTGCAGCAGCTTGGGCGTATTCCAGTCGCTTGCATCTTCCTCAAGAGAATAAGAGATGTTTTTGTTTACTGCCAGTCGCCCCTGCCGGGAAAGCAGGGAAAGCTGCCCCGTGTTCTGATCATCATTGGCCAGAATCACCGAAAACCCGCTTTGCAGGTCATACACGCCCACCCGCGCAAGTTTAAGAAAATCGCCTTCCCGGAACTTGGACACACGGCGTTCCTCCGACAGCTTGAAATTGTAGAGAAAACGGCCCTCCTCATCAAGCATTGTCCCCAGAAAAATCAGAGGCCCGATGGCTCTGAAACGCTCCACCCGCTCTTCCAAATTATATTCCTGCAACGCTATAATATCTTCTTCCTGACGATGCCGTTCTTCTTCCACAAAGTGGAGATATGAAGTTAGCGGGGTATTTTCCGTTTCAAGGTCCCAGCTTTCCTGGTCCCACTCGCTCTCCAGATAGCCCAGAGCCCAACGCCAGAGTTTTTCCAGAAGCATCAGCGAATTTTCAGGGGATATGTCCTCATCCGGGTGAAACAGGCTCTCCTGCGGGTTTGGTCGGGGTTTCAGTCCCAGCAGGCAGCTCATGGCAAAGAACGTCAGGCTCCCCGGAGCCGGAAGATCAAAATGCCGGCGGATCATCTGGCGAATATCCGTGCGATGGGAATCAGACACACCGAGTTTTTCAAAAAGACCCACTTCCTGATCCGTCCACATTCCAAAATGAACAATATGGGGGCCTTTTCCATATTCGATATGCTCATGCCAAATCTTGACAAACTCACGGGAAAACGTCTCATATCCCCCCTCTTCCTCCAGATTCCAAATCTGCGGAGGCAAGTTCTCTGTGGCTGTACTTATGGTGCAAGGGGTTAATGAAACCGGGTCTTTGACGATATGCACAAAAATGGCTGCTGAAATATTTTTGGGGAAAACGCGGGTTTGCTTCCTCAGAAGCGCAATGCGGTTGGTCTGAAACGCGGACAGACGCCCTTCAATCCGTTCTCTCTGGTGGGGGCTGAATATCTCTCCTTCGGACGTCTCAAACCATTTGCCTGCAGCGTCCATGGTCTTCAATCCCAAATCTCGCAATTTCCAAAGCTCTCCCCGCGTCAACTGGGGCAGAAACTGAATATCCTCTGTTGCCAATGCCTGCGTATAACAAAACTCGAAATAGTCGCACGTCGCGCAATGCTGCTGAAGCTGATATATCGCCTCTGCCGCGGGATGCGACATAAGCCTTGCCAGATTTTTAAAAAGTGCGGGAAACGCGGCCGTATAAGGACGAATATCAAAATCATGATACTGAATCGCTGCTGTTTCGCCCGGGGTCAGGAGAAACGCAGTGTCTGCAACCTCTGCCGGAATCGCCTGTGACCGGACCAGTTCTTTTAGCAGCAACGCATAAAACGCAACCTGCCATTTCTGATAATAGCGGGGAGACGAACTGCTCTTGATGTCTCCGACTTCTAAAAGCGGCCCGTGTTCCCCATAAGTGATGCGGATGAGATCAGGGATGCCGATGCGTGCCCGCTGATTTTTCTGAGGATTCATTGCCGGGCTGTTTTCATATTGCTCGCCAGACAATTCATTATCAGATAGAATAAAGACACCCTGAGAAAGCCAGAGCGGATTTTCCAAACCAGGTTCGGCCTTCTGAATCAAATGCCTCAGAGAATTTACGGATTCTTCAAAACGCTCCTTTAATCCGCGGGAAGTTCCGTGCAGGTCGTTTTCTTCTATGCTGACGAACCATTCGCTTCTGTCTTTCAGATCATCCAGCACAAACCGCTCATAAGCTCGGCCCCGTTCTGTCCGCAGCATAGCCAGTTCTTCATCCACCCGTATGCGCCGGGGCGGTTGCTGGTCACCAGGCAGAAAATAAAAGTTGAACCATCGCTCACATTGCTGATGCCGAAAATATTCGCCGATGATGGTTCCTGTCAGCGGGCGGGAAGTATAGGGCGCGTCTGATATGAAAAAGTCCCGGTCCCCTGCCCATCGTTTTTTCTCCCAATCCAGAAGAGATTTCTCCTTAGACGCTGGCTCTATAATAGCAATCGTCTCCCGTTCCGAGTCCTGCCGGTGTTGGTCAAAAATGCCCGGATCGCCGGACACAATTTCCGAGGATTTCTCCAGATAACGGGAAAATGCCCGGGCAATGCGGCTGTCATAAAGAAAGTCGGTCAGTTCCTCGATGAGCAGGGCAGGAGGCAGTGTGCTGCAAAAACTGTTGAGCGAAAACGGGGCAATCAGCATCTTGAAATGTTGTCCGGCCCACAAACAGAATGCCTTTCGGTTCACTGGCACGCGGAGTTCCTCAAACGATATCCAGTGGGAACACTCAACCCCGATTTCATCAGCCTCGGCATACAGATTCTCCTGTTTCGTCTCCTTCATCGCCCATTTAAGTATGAGATTGCCTACAGACCCCAGGAATGTCCGATAGCGATAAAAACCGACTTTTCCCCGGACAACTTCAATACCGTTTGCCAATACCACTGCCGGCCGATTCAGCTCGTTTTGCAACAGCTTCCGGGTGCGGGTAAATAATCCGGATTCATTTTCCGCATCCTCCGGCGATTTAAGCATGGCCGAGATGGATTGTGCAACGTCGTAAGACATAAAAAAGCCGGACCCGACCCACACAATTTCCTTGTCGTTCAGTCGCGTGGTGGGCCGGGCCAGCACCCGTTTGTGTTCTCCCTCATCAATCTCCAAAACCTGAAGACGTTTTCCCGCGATATGAATTCTGTCCCCGGGGTCCAGTTGGCGGACAACGGATTTGGGAAGGTCAGCAATGGCTTCGCCTGACAATTCAAGGGTGTAGTCTTCCTCCATTTCTGGAAAATTGCTCCATATCTGACGATCAAAAAGGCAGTTCCGATATCGCCATCCGCCCTGGAAGAGGCCGTCAAGATGGGTTTTTCTCAGCCATCCCCGTTGTTTGAGAGAAGTAAAAAGCATGTCGAGCGTTTCCCGGGGTTCTGAAAAGAGTTCCTCTATGGCCGGGAGGGATATTCGTTTTTTCTCATAAAGGCATGAGATAATCTGCTGGGCCAGCACGCTGGGCAGGGTTTTGGGCAGCGGCGATTCCACCGCACCTTCCCGGGCCAGTCTCAGCAATCCGAGGAAACGGAGCAGTTGTTCTCCGGCCCGCTCCCCCCGGCAGACACCCCAGAAGTGAATCCCCTTTCCCCGGCGGTTGGAGCGACCGATGCGCTGTAAAAACGCGGATACAGAATCCGGCGGCTCATAGAGCAGCACCGCGTCCACATCTCCCACGTCAATGCCGAGTTCGAGGGTGCTGGTCGCGACGCACAGGCTATGGCTCCGACGGCGAAAGCGATGTTCCGCGTCCCGGCGTTCTTTGGTTCTGAGGTTGGAATAATGAAGCTCGGACACATTCCGGAAACTGCCCTGCCTGTTCGTGAGCGCAAACAACTGATCGCATCGTCCCCGGCTGTTGGCAAAAATCAGAATTTTCCGATATTTCCAGATATTGTAAAGGTCCTCCAGCAGGGCGATGAGTTCATCATTTTCATTTTTGAGGTGAATCAGATGGGGGATAATTTCCCGCTGCACATTCTCAATAAGTCTTACTGTGTCATGCCGAAATCTGAAAAAACGGATGATGGCATCCATATCGGCAATGGTTGCGGAGAGGGCGATTTTTTGCAGGGGTTCGGCGGATCGTCGTTCAAGACGTTTCAGCAGGTAGGAGAGCTGCCGACCCCTGTACTGATACACAAACGGATGCACCTCGTCAATCACCAGCATCCGAACCCGCGACAGGAATCCCTGCAAATCCGCATTGGAACTCCCCAGCATAACATCCAGGGATTCCGGCGTGGTGAGTATCAGGTCAGGATGCCCGCCGCCGGCGCGTTTGATGTCGCCGGTTCGGATGCCAAGCCGAAGACCGAGGCGCTGGGTCAGAATCGAATCAAAACGCCGCTTGAGATCGAAGGTGAGCGCGCGGGTGGGAACAATATAAAGGAGTGCCTCAGATCGCCCGGAGCGGATGATCCGTTCCGTGCAGGGGGCCAATACTGCTTCGGTCTTGCCTGAGCCGGTTGCGGATTGTAAGATCAGGTCTTTGCCCTCAAGCAGGGGCGCGATGGTCTGCTTTTGGATCGGACGGAGACAGGGGAAGGCTCCGTAGAAGGGCCGATATGTGTTGGGGAGTTGGAGAAGTGGAGAATCATTTTTGTTGACAATATGAGACATGATTTTTTGATTATAACGCCTGATTTCCCATTGTCAGACGGGGTTTGCGATCCCGTCCGGTCACGTTTATATTTTGTGGCCTGAATCCGTTTTTGACCACAGAGGACACAGAGAAGGCACAGAGAAGGCACAGAGAACCGCGGAGATTCTTCTCCGACCTCTGTGGTTTCCTGACTGTCCGGAATTATATGTGAAACCGCAGATGAACGCAGATAAAACCTGCATAGTGAAGCTCCATCGCTGCAAGGTGTCGTTTTTTTGATTATGAGCATATCATCCGGTATAAAAAATTTCAACCTGTAAATTTATTTTCGGATCACTATTGCCGGACGGGGTTTGCAACCCCGTCCGTAATGGTTCCGATTCTGATGAATTTCCGTTGCCGGACGGGGTTTGCAACCCGTCCGTAATGTTTCCGATTCTGATGAATTTTGAAAGCCAGCCCGGAAGGTGCCCGGACATCTGACATCCCGTGGATGCGAGTTTCCTGATTTTCAGATCGCAAAGGGTGTCACAATCAGGAATATGACAACGGATCAGAGGATGAAACGGATTTTCTGTCATCCTTTAGTGATTATACAGGCAATTTAAAAAATTGCCTTACATCTCTGATCCGCTGTCATATGGCAATTTATTTTACTAAAAGCAAAAAATTTCGCATAGGGGCTGCCATTTTTGCACTCCATTCCTCTGATCCGTTTCATCCTCTGATCCGCTGTTATATGGCAAATTTGTAAAAATATGAAAAACAGATTGAATAAAACGCAATAATCGCAATAATTTTATTTGACAATGTGTTATTTGTTGCTTATATTGTGATTATG
>JAOZLU010000396.1 GCA_029934695.1 Desulfobacterales bacterium
GAAATGTTGAAGAGGGTGTTCACAAATTTATAGAATGGATCAGAAACGGCAAACTGGAACTCAGGGCCTATCCTTCGCAGAATATTCACGCCAAACTTTATATCATGACATTTGAGGAAGGTGACAGGGATATCGGGCGGGTTATCACAGGGTCCAGCAATTTCACACAGGCAGGACTGGTTGACAATCTTGAATTCAACGTGGAACTGAGAAACAGAAGCGACTATGATTTTGCCAAAGACAAATTCGAGGAATTGTGGCGTGACGCGGTGGATGTCAGTGAGAAGTATGTTCAGACCATTCAGGACAAGACCTGGCTGACACAAAATATCACCCCCTATCAGTTGTACCTGAAGTTTCTCTATGAATATTTCAGAGATGAACTCAACTTGGCAGATGAGGTGTTTGCCGAATATCTGCCGGAAGATTTCAAAAAACTCGAATATCAGGAGCAGGCCGTTTCAAACGCCAAAAAAATCCTTTTGGAATACGGAGGTGTTTTTATCTCTGACGTTGTAGGGCTGGGAAAAACCTATATCTCAGCCATGCTGGCGGGTCAGCTCAACGGGAGAACACTTGTTATTGCACCACCGGTGCTTCTGAAAAAAATCAGTCCCGGTTCCTGGCCCAATGTCTTTTCAGACTTCAGAATCCCTGCGGATTTTGAATCACTCGGCAAGCTGGACAGCCTGCTGAAGAAAGGAACTGACAAATACAGAAACATCATCATTGATGAGGCGCACCGTTTCCGTACCGAAACAACCATCACCTATGAGAAACTCGCGGAAATATGCCGTGGAAAAAGAGTGGTGCTGGTAACGGCAACACCCTATAATAACACCCCGAAAGATATACTCAGCCTGCTGAAGCTGTTTCAGAAAGCCAGAAAAAGCACCATCCCCAATCTGTCTGATCTGGAATCCTTCTTTAACACTCTGGACAAAAAGCTTGAAGGTCTTGATCGGAAAGAAGACTATGAAGAGTACATAAATACGGTAAAAGCAAACGCGCGGGAAATACGCGACAAAGTGCTCAAATATCTGATGGTGCGCCGCACCCGGACTGAGATTGAAAAATATTTCAGCAAAGACATACAGGAGCAGGGGATCAGGTTTCCGGAGGTTAAAAAACCGGAGCCGCTGTTCTACGAGCTCAATGATGAGGAAGACGAGATATTTGACAAAACCATTGACCTGATTGCCAACCAGTTCAAATATGCGCGATATATGCCCATGCTCTACTATGAGGGAAAAATTGACCCGCTTGAGAGACAGGCCCAGAAAAATATGGGCCGGTTCATGAAAATTCTGCTCATCAAACGACTGGAAAGCAGTTTTTTCGCGTTCAGAAATTCAGTGGGCAGATTCCTCCGTTCATACAAAATATTCATAAACGAGCTGGAAAACGGCCATGTGTATGTCAGCAAAAAGCATAGCAAAAAGATATTCGAGCTTCTGGAGAACGACGATGACGAAGCAATTCAGCAGTTAATAGATAAAGGCAGGGCCGAAAAATATGACAGCAGAAATTTCAGCGAAGAACTCAGAGAAGATTTGCAGCATGACCACGCCATCCTGATGCAAGTCAGAAAACTGTGGCAGAACATAAACCGGGACCCGAAACTCCTGAAATTTCTGGATGAACTGTCAGAAAATGCGGACTTGCAAAAGAATCATCTCGTCATCTTTACTGAATCAAAGGAGACTGCCAATTATCTCTCTGAAAAGCTGAATGAGACATACACAGACAAGGTTCTTTTGTTCACAGGCGACTCGGGTGAGTCTGTCCGCGACAAGGTGCTTGAGAACTTTGATGCCCGGGCCCGTCATAAAAAAGAAGATTATCGGATACTTGTTTCCACCGAGGTTCTGTCAGAAGGCGTGAACCTGCATCGGTCCAATGTGGTGATCAATTATGACATTCCCTGGAACCCGACCCGGATGATGCAGCGGGTGGGCCGTATAAACCGGATTGACACACCTTTTGATGTCATCCATACTTTCAATTTCTTCCCCACCAAACAGTCCAATGACCAGATAAAGCTGAAAGAGGCGGCAGAGGGCAAAATCAACGCGTTTCTGACCCTGCTCGGGGGCGATGCGGAGCTTCTGACCGAAGGCGAGCCTATTGGATCCCATGAGCTGTTTGACCGTCTGATTTCAAAGAAGACATTGGAAGGCGATGAAGAAGCCGAGGAGAGCGAACTGAAATATCTTCAGGTTATCCGGGATATCCGCGAGGATGATCCTGATCTTTTTGAAAAGATAAAGCACCTGCCCAGAAAAGCCCGCACAGCAAAACAGGGTAGCGATATTGCCGGATCGCTCATCTCCTACTTCCGCCGCGGGAAGTTGCAAAAGTTTTTCATGGCCAGGAGCAAGAGAACAGCAAAAGAACTTGATTTCATGGCCGCGGCAGGACTGCTTGAAAGCAGGCCCGATGAAGAAAGGAAAAACCTTCCCCGGGAGATGTATGACCTTCTGGAGAGTAATAAGAGAGCCTTTGTAATAGCCACAACTGAAGAAATGGCCGAACCTCAGAAAAGAAGAGGACGCGACAGTGCGGTCAATATCCTTCGTATTCTTAAAGCGACCATGAGAAACATGCAAAAGCTCACCGAAGACCAGGAACTTTACTTGAAAAAGGTGGTGACCCAGCTTGAAGAAGGCGGACTTCCCAAACAGACCGCTAAAAAAACATTAAAAGCACTGAATGCCCTTGAAGATGAGCTGATAAATCCTTTAAAGGTGCTGGCGGTGCTACAGGCCAATATTCCCGAACGACTGCTGCAAAGCCATTATGCCGAACAGAACCCGGCAACATTCGGGAAACGTGAGGTGATACTTTCATTATATCTGGCAGGTGAATAAACATGAACAGACAGCAGGCACAAAGGAAAATCCGGGAGACATTTGAACATTCATTTACCAAGGAGAGGTTTGTTGATTTTATCCGGAACCTTTTGAACGAAATTGATGACGCGCCCTTTACTTACCAAGGGAATTACATCCCCGACGCTTATAAGCACTATATAAGAACACTGGAACGCATCGGTAAATTCAGCGACGGGGAAAACCGCATTGATATTCTTGTCATAAAACTCCGAAAAGAGACATCCCTTGAACGCGCCCGTACTATGCAGCGCAATTTTATCGCCTGGTATCTGAACGGCAGCAGGGGCGGTGTAATGAAAGACGCCGCGCTGGTAGCTTATGTCTCCCCTGGTAAAGCGGACTGGCGTTTTTCACTGGTCAGGATGGATTACAAATTTGAAAAGACCAAAACCGGCAAAATGAAGGTGAAAGAAGAATTCACCCCTGCCCGGCGCTGGTCGTTTCTGGTGGGCGAAAATGAAAAAAGCCATACTGCTCAGAGCCGGCTGGTCAATATTTTGGAAAATGACAAACAGGATCCGACCCTGAAGGAGATCGAAGACGCGTTTGACATTGAGACTGTCACCAAAGAATTTTTCCTCAAATACCGTGGTCTTTTTTTGCGTACCAAAGAGGAACTGGACAAGGTTGTCAAAAAACATCCGAAAGTCAGGACTGCTTTTGAGGCCAGGGGCGTGGATACGGTCAACTTTGCCAAGAAACTGCTGGGACAGATTGTGTTTCTCTACTTCCTTCAGAAAAAAGGCTGGTTCGGCGTGGGGCGGGATGATGACTGGGGGACGGGTTCCAAGCATTTCCTGCGGGAACTGTTTGATAAAAAACATGCCGATTATGACAATTTTTTCAACGACATTCTGGAGCCGCTTTTTTATGAAGCCCTGCGGATCGGTGAGGATCGCAGGCATGAAAACTATTATTACAGCCGGTTCAACTGCAAAATCCCCTTCCTGAACGGCGGACTTTTTGATCCGATAGGTAATGACGGGGGGTATGACTGGGCGCATACAGACATTCTTCTGCCGAACAATCTGTTCTCCAATACCAGCAGAACCAAAGAAGGCGATATCGGCGACGGCATTCTGGACATTTTCGACCGGTACAACTTTACCGTCAGGGAAGATGAGCCGCTGGAAAAGGAGGTGGCCATTGACCCGGAACTGCTCGGTAAAGCTTATGAGAAATTCAACGCCATCCGCCCGGATAATTATGCTGACTTCAGAAAAGCTTTGAAGAGCGGCAGAAAAGGCGAGGAGAACAAGTTCAACAAAAAATTCGGGGTCTATTATACTCCCCGTGAGATTGTCCATTATATGTGCCAGCAGAGTTTGATCAATTACCTGAATACGGAATTGAACAGAGATCCGTCCTTTTATCAGAAGCTTGGCGATCCCCAGCTCGATATGTTTGGCAATAAAGGGAAAAAAGGTCAGCTTGATTTGGTCATAGAACATAAGCCCGAAATAAAGATTAAAAAAGAGGATATTGAAACCCTGATACATTTCGGCGAACAGCTTGGAGAGTATGAAGAAACTGTGTTAATCAAGGAACAGAAAATCAATGCGGGTAAACAGAAAGCTTCTGATTACAAATCAAAGTTGCCTGAAAGCATACGCAACAACGCCGCATTGATTGATCGGAAACTGAAAGACATTACCATTTGCGATCCTGCGGTGGGTTCCGGTGCCTTTCCCGTGGGCATGATGAGCGAAATTGTGCGGGCAAGAAATGTGCTGTCAACTTTTATTCAGGATAATACCCGCACACCTTATGAATTCAAACGCCGCTGCATTGAACATTCTCTTTATGGCGTGGATATTGACCCGGGTGCGGCGGAGATTGCCAAGTTGCGGCTGTGGCTGTCGTTGGTGGTGGATGAGGAGGACGTTAAACATATCAAGCCTTTGCCGAATCTGGATTATAAAATTCTTTGCGGCAATTCCCTGCTGGGCGTGGAGAAGAATCTGTTCAATCACCGGTTCTTTGATAATCTGGAAGAATTGAAACCCCTTTATTTCAACGAGACCGATCCCACCAAAAAACAGGAATACAGAAAGCAGATTGACGATCTGATCAGCCGGATTACCAGCGGACACACGGAATTTGATTTTAAGATATATTTCTCAGAAGTGTTTCATCGCAAAGGCGGGTTTGATGTAGTGATTGCCAATCCGCCGTATGTAAAAGAGTATGTTAACAGGAGTGCATTTGACGGACTTAGAAACAGTCCGTATTATATGGGTAAAATGGATATTTGGTATATTTTTGCCTGTAAAGGCATAGACTTGTTGGAGAACAAAGGGGTTCTTTGCTTTATTGCTCAAAACAACTGGGTTACAAGTTATGGTGCGAAAAGAATGAGAAACAAAGTATTATCTGATAGCAACATATTGCAGTTATTGGATTTTGGCGACTATAAAATCTTTGAAAATACAGGTATCCAGACAATGATAATGCTTTTCCAAAAAGCTCATAACCAATCTAAATCTATCTATAAATCAGATTTCAGAAAATTACATTTTTCTAACAAAGTTGATTTTCGTGATGTGTTGGATCTGCTATCAAAAACTGAAAATGAACATGTTGAATATTTAACACCCCATGTTTATAATGATAACTTTATTAATAAACCTATTTTATTTAGTAATGAAAATGTCGAAAAAATATTGGACAAATTAAAAAAGAGAAGTAACTTCATATTAGATAAGCATAAAGAAGTGGCTCAGGGTATTGTATATCCACAAGACTTTCTAAATAAAAAAAATAAAGAAATATTAGGTAATAATTTCAAAGTCGGACAAGGTATTTTTGTCCTTAGTGACGAGGAAAAAAACTCAACCCCCTTTACAGAAAGTGAGCTTAAATTAATTAAACCGGAATATACCACTAAAGAACTGTTCAAATATTATGCTAATCCCATAAATAAACATTGGGTAATTTATGCCGATTCCAGTTTCAGGAATCCGAATAAAATAAAGAAATATCCAAACATTAAGAAACATCTTGACAGATTCCGAAAAGTCATCACTTCGGATAATAAACCATATGGGTTGCATAGGGCCAGAGATGAAAAGTTTTTTACAGGTGAAAAAATCATCTCGGTTAGGAAGTGTGCAGAATCGACATTTACATATACGGATTTTGATTGTTATGTTTCTGCAACTTTTTATGTAATAAAGTCCCGGAGAATCAACAAAAAATTTCTGACAGCCCTTTTAAATTCAAAGCTTATTGCCTTTTGGCTAAGGCATAAAGGAAAAATGCAAGGAAATAATTACCAAATTGATAAAGCACCGCTTATGGGTATTCCAATCGTCAGACCGGAAAAAAATCAGCAAATACCCATAATAAATTTGGTTGACAGAATTCTTGCCAAAAAAGAGTGTGCCAAAAACACCAGCGACGAGGAGCGGGAAATCGACCAGTTTGTTTACAAACTCTACGACCTCACCCCGGAAGAAATCAAAATCGTGGAAGGGGAAAATAAATATGATAACGGATAGGAGGATGAACCGGATTTATACTATCTATCCGTCAAATCCTCAAATCCGCTGTCATATTTACTTGAGATCTTTCGGATTTGCAGGGCTGATAAAACATCCGGACACGGGCAATTTGGAAGCCTCCTTTTGTAAAGGAAGGAATTTCCCTTTACAAAAGGAGGGAGGGAAATGGCTCCTCACCGGGGGTGAAGGAGCCATCAATGAAAGGCTAATTTAAGAAAGGCTAATTTAACAAATCTTTCCAGGCCTCAAAGTATAAGCATTTCCTGTTTGCGGAAAAGCCGACATCATTAAAAAACCTGCCAGAAGCAAACATTTCATTTTCATATTACCCCCTTCATCAAACATCAAACATC
>JAOZLU010000397.1 GCA_029934695.1 Desulfobacterales bacterium
CAAAATCCCGTTGTTCCTGAGCGATCATCCCCAGTTGGTGATAGGTGGCCGCAGCGCCGTGTTCGTTGCCCTGCTTTTCGTTAATAACCAGAGATTTGCGATACCATTTTTCAGCGGTCTCAAAATCCCGTTGTTCCTGAGCGATTCTCCCCAGATGGTGATAGGTGGCCGCAGCGTCGTGTTCGTTGCTTTGCTTTTCTTTTATAACCAGAGATTTGCGATACCATTTTTCGGCGGTCTCAAAATCCCGTTGTTCCTGAGCGATCATCCCCAGTTGGTGATAGGTGGCCGCAGCGCCGTGTTCGTTGCCCTGCTTTTCGTTAATAACCAGAGATTTGCGATACCATTTTTCAGCGGTCTCAAAATCCCGTTGTTCCTGAGCGATTCTCCCCAGATGGTGATAGGTGGCCGCAGCGTCGTGTTCGTTGCTTTGCTTTTCTTTTATAACCAGAGATTTGCGATACCATTTTTCGGCGGTCTCAAAATCCCGTTGTTCCTGAGCGATCATCCCCAGTTGGTGATAGGTGGCCGCAGCGCCGTGTTCGTTGCCCTGCTTTTCGTTAATAACCAGAGATTTGCGATACCATTTTTCAGCGGTCTCAAAATCCCGTTGTCTATAAGCGATATTTCCCAGTTGGTGATAGGCTGTCGCTTGATGTTCTTTATTTCCAGAAGCCTTATTCGCCTCTGCAAGACGATGAAACAAATCAGCAGCGCCTTTGTAGTTGTGTATATTCTGGGCATACACCGCCAATGCCTGAAGTAATGCCCTGAAATATAAATCCATGCCGAGCCGCTCTGCTTCATTCATGGCATGATAGAAACTTGCGCCAAAGATGTGAAACCCGTCACGTTGCTCATGCAGATGACGTGGCGCAAGATTATCCGCCAACGTACCCATGACACCCGTAAACGCATGTGCCCATCGGTCCCGGACAGTTTCGGATTCCGCCCCTGAAACTTTCATTCGCAGATACCCGGTCAGTGCGGGATGCAGTTCAAAAATCCCCCTTCTTTTTACATGCAGAAGTCCCATTGTGACCAATGTTTCACAAAAACGGTCAATCTGCTCCCGTGTTTGCTCCGCATCCGCTTCCTTCAGCATTCCTTCAAGAAAACCCATATGCACAAACCGCTCATGCAGTGCCAAAGGAACCAGCAAAGGCCGCAGATCAGAAGGCAGTGAGTTTTCGGCAAATTTCAGGGTGGCATGGAGACGCTCATGGGCCTCATCGCCTTTCAGATCAAGGGAATGCAGATTGGACTGAAGCGCAGCCGCCACTGCCTCCGGAGATTCCCTTTCAAGCGCAGGCAGAATCACCCGCATGGACAGGGGATGCCCATCCAGCATCTCCATCAGTTTAGCCAGATTCTCATCTTCCCGGTCAATCTTTATGCCCGGTTCCCTCAGAATCTCATCAAGATATGCCCAGCGTTCTTCACCCTCCAGCCCGTGAATACCGATCTTTCGTCGCTCAATTCCCAGCCAGTCCTCTTCGCTCCGGCTGGTGACAATCACTTTGGTTTCACCGCCCCGAAGCTCCCGCAGAAATCTCAGCAGAAGTTCCCGGTCATCCCCTGAAAGATAGGCATCCACAGATGTTCCGGGAATGCCCCTGACCACCTCGCAATTGTCCCATACAATCAGAAACCGGCGTTCCCTGAAGACTTTTGCCAATGCGCTGATCTTTTCCTCAATTGTGCCCGAAACAGCAAACTGATCCCCGAATATCCTCTCGCCCATGCGATTGATCACATATTCCGCATTCCGGATATTTTCCCTGTCCCACCCGAACCAGAAACAGCTCTCTCCCAGACCGTCAGTGTCATTCAGCCATTTCACAAAACTGTTTGCCAGTGTGGTCTTTCCCACACCTCCCAGACCATGAATCAGAATGGCGGCCGCTCTCCCGCGCATGGCCCGTTCCAGTTCCAGCAGGGGACCGTCCCGGCCGATAAATCCGTAAGGCGTGTATTCCTCCCGGACCTCTTCCGGCAGACGGGAAGTGTCGGATGCGGCCTTCTTCTTTGCCTGTCTGGCAAAAGAAAAATCAAGCGGTTCCTGCTGATACACCACCGGCACAAGCCAGTCACCAAGTGGGAACCGGCCCCGGGCGCATATCCGCTCAGGATGGGCAAACATCTCCTGACGACCGGCCCGGGCAGCCTGAGCCATGTCTCCGTTTTCAAACAGGCGTCGGTAAAAAGCGGGCAGAAATGTCTGCGCGCCGCTCACATACAGGGAATACGCCATTGCCACCACACTCCGGATTCCTGCCTGCAAAAATGATGAGGCCACAGATGCAAAGGCATTCCGGGCATATTCGTCAATCATCCCGGACTGACACGCGTTCATCACCACCGCAGGCACGGCATATTCCCGCAGCAGGGAACTGAGTTGCTCCGCACGCACAGGGTCCGGTTCCCCATCCCTGTTTTCAAAAATCAGACAGCCTTCCGGTCCTCTGAATGTGTATCCCGAACTCTCTCCGTCCGCAGGCAGCTCAGTGTATGCGCCATGCCCGTCAAAATGCAGGATGTGATAAAAATTCCGATGGGTTCTGAGATGCTCCCGCAGATTGTCAAGGGTCGGGGGACGCAGAACATGAACCTGTGCAGGCAGATGGTGCTTTTCAATCAGTTCCACCAACGGGCGCGAGATGGAACGGTATGTCACATCCTTTTTGTATGGCCGGGCTGTCACCAACAGGATATTGACCTGATCCCTGGGAAGTTTGTCCGAAAGCGAAACAGGATCACGCAGATCATTGAGCCGGCGTTCAATCTGACAGGTCTGGGCAAGAAATCCTGCCTGATGATCATGCAGGGCCTCCCACGGCCATGCCAGCACACGCGGGTCATCACTGGAAATTTGCAGGTGGAGGTGTTTGTAGCCGTTTTTTGTTGCACCATCAAACATTCTGCCGCCTTCCCTGTTTCCGAACAGGGCATCAAATGCATCCTCTCCCCATTTTCGGAGGGCATCCTGAACATCATCGGCAACATCGGTGAGCGGCGGGAAGGGATAGTCCAGAAATGTTTCAAGATACCACCTCAGTTCATTCATCAGATCTGTGTTCGGGCGTTTCTTCACGGGAAAACCGACGGGCGAGGGAATGACTGAGGGTTTGGGGGTGCTTTTGCCGTCCTTCAGACGGAATACCTGAAAACTTGCAGGCTCTCTGCCGGTGATGTGACGGATAATCAGAGTATTCATGGGACTTTCCTCTTTCTGGTGTCATCTGCATGGATTGTGTGTAAGAAAAGGATTTTTTTGATGCAATTTCTGAAGATTTCATGAAGTAGGGGGAAAGTCAATGGGGTGGAGGGAGTATTCTGAGGGGGAAAATTGTCTGTGGTAAACTGTTCAGAGTCGGTAATTCAGGCAAATATCCCTCATCTCAAAATAAAAAAAAGGAGCCATGCGCCAACATGATTCCCTTTTCAGTCTGTTTCAGACAAATTGTTTTCGGTATCCGGTAAAAAGCTGAGTCATTGTTAAGGATGGAACACGCTATCTGTCTGAAACAGTATAAAGTTTGAAAAAGCACCATTTTTGGCCCTTAAACAGCCATTTTTGACACCGAAAAGGGCTGTTTAAAAAATTCCCTGAAGCAGCATTTTTGTCAGGCTGCCTGTTTCATACCCGAAAAGGTGCGTTCAAGCCTTAAAAATGCCCGCAACGTCATCCTGAAATCCGAATTTGTTTTGATCAACCTTATATTTTGTCGGGAGTAAAATTTTAATCAAAGATATCCCCATTTTTTAAACTGTCTGAAGATCAGGCTCATCTTTGAATGCCAAAAAATAAAGATATTCAGGTGCGATATCCGCACCGTTGGCCCATGCGTCCTGGAAATCGTATGTGAAAAGGCTCACGCAGCGCCATGAGGCTGTGAAGTCAGCCCTGTCATCCCGATCAGATCAGCAACTTCATGCCGCACCTGCCTGAACGAAGGGTTAGGCCAATTTTTTCAAATAAAATCAGAAAGTAATTATTCTATTTTTCTTTTTCTTATCTTTCCTTTTCCTGTTGTTAAGTGGAAGACATTCACCACGCAAAAATTTTGCAAAATCTCCAGTTTTCGCATTGTAAATATAATTGTCTTTAAATTCTTTCCTTAATTTTTTTTGATCCGCTTCATGCCTAGTAGGTGCAGACCCATGATGACCGATAAGAAATGCCTGCAATACATGATTCTTGGCTACTTTCAATTTTCGTTTGAGAGTGTTGCAGGTATTTATAACCTGATCGGTTCCATGATGAAGGTCTTTTTTATTATCTTTTAACTCCACAAAGCAAAGTACACGTCTGTCTTCCTTTGCATAAAAAACTAATAAATCACAAACAGGTTGTCCTTCCTGTTTTCCCCATAATAAATTTCTCAACCCGCAATTCCCACAATTGGAATGTCCCTTTGAATTATCATCAATGCAGAAGAATAATATTGTTTCTCCTGTTTGAGGGATAATTTCCACAAATGTCTTATTCTCCCGAAATTTGTTCATGCCCGGCAACAGACAGGAAGTGAAAAGCAGGTTTTCAAAAAGCATAAGAACTCCGTTATCCGATTAATTTTGAATAAATTCCTGAAATATCCTGTGATACATCACTGAATGTTTCCCAGTCAATGTCTCCGTCCTCATTTAAAATATTAATCGCTGTATTGTCTTCAAACAAGTAAACAGAGACATCATCTCCTGATATGAAAGCGTTGCTTTGCTCCAGGTAAAAATGCTCACTTAATTCTTCCACTTTGTCACATTTTTTTGCTCGTATCAGATTGCCAAGGTGATCAATGATATACGGGCTGTGCGTTGTAATCAGAACATACAGTCCCGAATTTATAAGCATTCCGATCAGCTCGGTTATTTCAGCTTGGGCAGCCGGATGCAGGTTCATCTCCGGTTCATCAATAATCATCAGGTCACCAGGTTTGGCGAGATATTTCAGGTAAAGTGCAAGAGGTGCAAGTTCTTTGACCATGGAGGAAGATACTTTCATTTCCAGGTTTGTTTCTTTCGACGGTTTATAAACGAGTTCGACTTTACCTCCGTATTCCTCATCAAAGCTGATATTTCCTGACAGAATCTCATTTTCAAGCAAATTTGCCAAATTTATATATTCTGTAATTTCAGGCTCTTTCAATTCCCGGGGTTTTCTTTTAAAATGTTTCATCATTGATGATCTTATCATTGCCAAAAAATATCTCACCGGTTCGGAAAGCCATAGTGCTGAATCATTATTTTCCTCAGCATCTTTTGTCTTAATCTTTTTTCCATCATTATTCTGGCTGATCGGAGGTAATGGCAAAGTTATAAATGCTGTTCGTTCAGTTGGAAAAATGGGGGTATTTGAAAACAATGCATTACGAACAGCATTGAATGTGACTGAAATTACGAATTCTCTGATTTCTTTATCAACAATAGGCTGCGGAATATCTTCGATATTTTGAGTTTCAGATTTTGTGTAAAAGTACAGGTCATCAGATCCTTTTTCTTTCAAAGAACTGATTAGTATGTATGAACTTTTTTGAACACCGAGAGACATTTCTCCTTTTATCTGGGATTGTTTTAATTTGTTGATAATCACTTCATAAAAATTATCAGTCAGGTCTGCATGAATATTAATATTTTCAAAATTAACCCGTTTTGTTGCAAAAAAACTGTCTAACCAGATATTAGCCGATTTGGCTATTTCGTTAATATAAATTCCGGCATATTTCTTTATAAATTCCGGCAAATTAATTTTAGCATTCCCCTTTTTGACACATTGCCCGATTGCGTCCTCAACAGTATCATACCTGTAATCTGCCCTACCTTCTATATATGATTCTATATAGTGATTATATCCGTAAGGTCCTAGTATAGCTGCAATAGTATATGCAGTCCATGTTTTGCCTGTACCGTTTTCGCCAACAAAAACAGTTAATGGTTTAAGCTCTATATCAGCTTTTTCAATAATACCTAAATTTTGTATTTTAAATTTCATAAAATTTACTCTTATCTCCTGGTATCTTATCAGCGCTGTTTCTGCTCCATCCCCAGTCTTTGGATGCCCTGATATAATATTTCCGGTTTGCAGTTTTTACACCCGTATTCCGGCAGACTGAATTTCCGATCTGACGGTTCAGTCAGTTATATCCTTTAACATTAATTGGTTCAGTCATACACCTGTCTTCAATTGCGCCTCAGATTTCGACTTCAGCCGAATTTCCTGGCATTCAGCATACAAAATTCCCGCTTTGAAGGGTCTTTGCATCTAATTCCCTGCAGGGCTTGACAATTGAGTGCTGACAATGAATTGGCAGGCTATTTTCAGCCATCCTCACGGGAATAAAAATTGTTTCCCTGCATTGTTGATAACAAAAATTGTTCAGGCACACAAGCAAAAATAAACAGAAGACGATGGCATTATTGCCAGTTTCGGGGACATTGTCGGGGACATTGGTCGGGGACATTGGGTCGGACCAGACTATCCGATTGAAATCATAGAGATAAAGTTCAGACAAACCCCGTTTTTTGCCCTTGAACAGCCATTTTTGGCACCGAAAAGGGCTGTCTGAAAAAATTCTCTGAAGCAGCATTTTTGTCAGACCGCCTGTTTCATACCCGAAAAGGTGCGTTTGAGTCTGACGGCCATTGATTTCGGCTTATGGAATTTAAATTTAAAGATCAGATGTCAAAAGTTCTCTCTATTTTCTCCATCTCTTTTTTGAAAAATAATAACAGACTGTCTTCCGCAA
>JAOZLU010000398.1 GCA_029934695.1 Desulfobacterales bacterium
GGCCGGACAGCAGAACCGGCAATGAAATTCCGGTGGTTCCGAGCAACGTTCTGCTGAGGCTGGTTCGGGAATTTTCCGATTTGGGTGCTGAAAAATTCACTTTTACCGGCGGGGAATCTCTCCTTCATCCCAACTTGTCTGATATTCTTTCTCATGCGCTGAGACAGCATGGTGTAAAGGAGGTTTGTCTTCAGACAAACGCCACTTTGCTCACAAACGCCAAAGTGAATGATCTGGTTTCAATAGCAGACAGCAATCTGACGATTCAGGTGAGTCTGGAGGGGGCCACCGCTGAAAACCATGATTATGTGAGAGGAACGGGCAGTTTTGAGCTGACGATCCAGGGGCTGAGGCGTCTCGTCAAAGCCGGGCTGGGACGGCAGACTTATGTGGCATTTACCGAGATGCAGCATAATTTCGGAGATATTCCCCAGGTAATTGAACTTGTTGAACGACTTGGGATTGACCGGTTTGTGGCGGGTACGCTGGTGATGCGCGGCCGGGCCGCTCAGAACAGTCAGCTTGCTCTGCCTGATCCTGAACAGTACCGGGATCTGCTCGACCGCCATCATTCTGACAAGCGGTTTGCTGAACTCTGTGACAAATATGCCAATATCGCCGCCATTGAGTGGTTTAAGGGACAATCCGCACACACAGAAGATTGTGTTTGCACCTGCATTAAAAACCCCATGGTCACCGCTGACGGCACCCTTTATCCCTGTCTCATGTTCCAGCATGATGAATACGCAATCTCAGATGTCCATTCCCGTCCGTTGCAAGATGTCATTTCAGATGCCCTGCCTCTGTGGGCCGAACTTCCAAAACTCAGTCGCCTCCGAAGTGCCTTCCTTGAAGCTTGTAAGGGATGCCCCGGGCAAAAGCATTGTGCAGGCGGATGTATGGGGCGTGCTCAGGCTTACGGCAATCTGATGACGGTGGAGGATCGGTGTCAGTTGAGAAAAGCGGTTTATGCTTGGAAGGTACGTTCCGACTTGGGGCTGGACACGTTCATTGACACAGTGACGGACATCAAACTGTTCTTTCAGACGTATGCCATGTCGGGCGGAAATAAACCTCTCTCGCTCGGTTCGGATTGCCAAATCCGAATCATATCGGCTGGGGATTTGGCAATCTCCCGCGAGCTTCTTTTTAAAAGGGTGATTTTTTTCTTGACATCTATAACTGTTCATATTATATAAAAGACAGATATTGTCAAACGTCTATCGTGGCTCCGGGTGGCTGACCCGTCAGCTGTGAACATTGTAGCGGGGTAGGGGCTTACTGGGTGTGGTGCCAGGGTGGGTCCGATCATCAGGGTCCCATGGAAATCGGACTGCCCGGGATCGGCGACGGCCTGAACTTCCTAGCGGCCGTTGACGAACTGGAAATTGAGGTGACCAACCGGTCACCCAACCCGCTCACGTTCACACTTGAATCTGTTTCCGGAAATGAGGTCCCCCTGTCACTGGTAAAATCGGTCATCACAGAGGAGACGGTAGTCACTTATGAGCCTTTCACATCCTATTCCCCTGAAATATTACTGGAATCAGGTGAAAAACACGAAGTGCGCCTGGCCGTGCGCCGGAAGGATATCACAGCCGACGAGGTCACCGGACTCCTGAAAATCACCGATGATCTCGGAGACTGCTATTATAGCTTTCAACAAAAAGATTGTCCGGAGTGCGAAAATTGAGCGAAGCGGTTTTTCGCAAAAAGATTGTCCGGAGTGCAAAAATTGAGCGAAGCGGTTTTTTGCAAAAAGATTTGGTATGATCTCCTAAATCGAAAGGTATAGTTATGACAGATGATCTGATCAGAAAGGCGGCAAAAGACCTTGCCGCCGCGAAAAGTGTTGCCGCGCTGACAGGGGCCGGAATTTCTGTTGAGAGCGGCATTCCTCCTTTCCGGGGAAGGGGGGGCATATGGGAAAAAATTGATCCCAGTTATGCTGATATTGACAGGTTTATGAGAAATCCTGCGGATGTATGGAATGTTCTCATCAAAGAGATGAAGGAGATTATTGACAAAGCAAAGCCGAATGACGGCCATAAAGGACTGGCAAAGCTTGAAGAACTGGGAAAACTGAACACCATCATCACCCAGAATGTTGACGGACTTCATCAGATGGCGGGAAATACTGATGTGATTGAATTCCATGGAACCTTTGCATGGCAGCGATGCCTGGACTGTGATGAGAGATGCGAAACGAGCAAGGTTGAATTGACAGAGATTCCGCCCCGCTGCAAATGCGGCGGAATTTACAGGCCTGAAGTTATTTTTTTCGGCGAGATGATTCCATATAAGGCACTCCTTCGTTCCAAAGAGATCGCTTCCTCATGTGATATCATGCTGGTCATCGGAACATCGGCCACCGTGCATCCTGCTGCCATGATGCCCGGGGTCGCAAAGGAAAACGGCGCAAAGATTATTGAGATCAATCTGGATGAGACACCGCTGACGGGTCATATCAGCGACTATCTGGTTAAGGGAAAAGCAGGACAGGTGATGAATGCCATCTTGGCGGAAATGGAAAGTCTGGCATAGAAAATGGGAACTCGAAACTTGAAACTCGAAACTCAAAACTCAGTGTCCGACAAAGGCTGGGTAAGAACTGTTTCTCTCACGCCTCCCTCCCTGCAAGACAATACCGCAGATGCAGACCGGCTTGAAAGTGCCCTGAAAAATAAGCTTCATACCGATGCGGTGAAGATGGACATTCATCTTTTAAAGCACCTGCCGGATATTCTCAGAAAATGGGATTATCATGTCCGCTGTGTGCTTTTCAAAGATCGCGGGCAGTGGCTCCTGGCAGGGATTACCCAGGCAGAAGACAGCAGACCTGTTACCGGTCTGGCCGTTGATCTGGGAACCAGCCGGGTTGTCCTGCGCCTTCTGGATATCTGCACCGGCCAAATTCTGGGAGAAACTGCCTTTGACAATCCTCAGATAACCGTAGGCCCGGACATATTGGCGAGGATTCATTATGCAGATACTGAGGAAGGACTGGCGAGAAACAACCGCCTGATCACAGACGGCCTGAACCGTGAGATTGTCCGGTTGTGCGACGCGTGCAATCTTGAGACGGATGATGTGTATCTGATTTCCGTGGCCGGCAACACTGCCATGACCCATCTCTTCATGGGCCTGAATCCCCGCTGGATCATCCGTGAGCCATATATTCCTGTGGTGAATGTTCCCGGGGTTGTGAAGGCCGAAGAACTGGGAATTCAGGTGAATCCCCTGGCCAGAATTCTGGTTTTTCCGAATATTGGCAGTTATTTCGGAGGCGACCTGATAGCGGGCATCCTGTTCTCCGGCATGAACACCGCGGAGGATACAGCCATCCTGGTTGACGTGGGAACCAATGCGGAAGTTGTGCTCGGCAACCGGAGCTGGCTGATTGCCTGCGCCGGGGCAGCAGGGCCTGCTCTGGAGGGCGGCGTCACCCGCATGGGCATGATGGCTGGCCCGGGAGTGATTGACAGCATCGCCATTGATCCTGAGACGTATCATTTTGACATTCACACTATTGACGACATGCCGCCCATAGGAATATGCGGCTCAGGAATGATTGATCTGGCAGCCCATATTTTTCTTTCCGGAATGGTTGATATACGGGGCAGGCTGGTTCCGTCTCTATGTGGTAACAGGCTGAAGGAGAAAGACGGTCTCCGGCATCTTGTGGTGGTTCCTGGAAAAGATTCCGCCGCGGGCCATGATCTTCTCATCAGCCAGGCAGATATTGACAGCCTGATACGGTCAAAGGCTGCCATGTTTACAATACTTGAGACCATTGCAACTTCTGTGGGGATGTCTCTCAGCGAACTTTCAACATTCTATGTGGCCGGCACTTTCGGCTCTTTTATCAATCCGAAATCAGCCATATCCATCGGGATGATTCCTGATCTGCCCATTGACTGCTACAAGCCTCTGGGGAACAGTTCTCTCGGCGGCGCAACTTTGGCACTGCTGTCGTCTGAATGCATGGAAGAAATTAATAAGATAAGGGACCGCATCACCTATCTTGAATTAAACGTGAACCAGGAATTTATGAACAAGTTCAGCGCGGCCAAATTCCTTCCGCATACAAATACGTCACTATTTTCTTCGGTGAAAGTGAAAAGTGAAAAAGTTGAAAGTTGAAAGTGAAAAAGTTGAAAGTCGGAGGACTTTTTACTTACCACTTACTGATTGTGAGATCATAAAATGGATAATGTAAAGCAGGCTCTGCTATCCATATTTTTTTCTATTGTCCTGATCGGTTTCGGCTGTGCCGGATACATGCTCATAGAAGGCTGGAATTTCATGGATTCCCTGTATATGACCGTCATCACCATTACCACAGTGGGATACGGGGAGATAAAGAAGGTTGACACAGAGGGACGGCTGTTCACGATGATACTGCTTCTTCTCGGGGGCGGATTTTTTCTTTATCTGACCGGCAATATAATTCAGTCTCTGGTTGAGGGACGGATCAGAGTCGTTTTTGGGAGGCGAAAATTGGATACGCAGATCAACAAACTCCGGGGACATTTCATCATCTGCGGTTATGGCAGGATCGGCAGGGTGCTCGCACGCTACCTGATTCAAAAATATCTCGACGTGGTGGTCATTGAGCGTAATAATGACCGCATACAAACCATGGACGAGGATGGCATCCTGTATCTTGTGGGGGAAGCCACAGATGAAAACGTACTTGAAAAGGCCGGGATTCACAGGGCCAGAGGATTTATCACCGCGGTGGCCACAGACGCGGACAATGTTTTTCTGGTGCTGATCGCAAAGCAGATGAACCCGGACATCTTCGTCATTGCCAGGGCCAGTCAGAATACAGCCAAGAAAACATTACAGGCCGCGGGCGCGGACAAGGTGATATCTCCTTATGATCTGGGTGCAAGGCGTATGGCCCACGCTATTTTGCGCCCCACCGTGATCAAATTTCTCGAAATAGCATTTTCAGATGAAAACACAGATATCCAGTTGGAGGAGATCCGGGTAAGTCCGGGATCCGAACTGGCGGGCGTGGCATTGCAGGATTCGGGGATCCGGCAAAACCTTGACCTCATCCTCATAGTCATTCAGAAAAACGACGGCAACATGGTGTTCAATCCAAAGGCCGACACCAAGTTCGAGGCGGGCGACACTGTGGTTGCGGTGGGCAGTGCCAAAAGCCTGAAAGAGTTTGAGCGGCTTCTGTATTCGAGTACCAAGTAATTATTTTATTCCTGACTTCAAAAATTAATTCGGGACATAAGAAGGGCACTGAGCCTGTAAGCGTTCCTCGCCAACCGCAGGTAAGGACCAGCCATCAGTTGGTGCAAAAGAAACCTTCCCTTTGCCGGATTCATACATAACGGATCCCTGCCGCCCCGCCATTCAGGGATCATTTTTTCGATTTTGTTTATGCAATGTCGGTATTTACCCATCTTACCGAAGAAGCGGAGAAATTATGGATTCGGGAATTGAGCAGGATCATCAGGCCCGGCGGCTGTTTTATGCTCACTCTTAGGGGACAGGGCATAAAGAGAAACCAGCGTATAGCGCAATTTTGCCGTAAAAGTAGTTGGTTTTACGGGCAAAATCGCCTAAAGGCGGAACTACGAACTGTTAAGTGGCAAATGAAGGATGTCATCAGGTTTTTTGAATTTTGCTGAATATGATCAGAAATTAACGGTTGACATTTGCTTTGACCATTGATAAAATACTAATCTTTTTGTTGAATTTATTTTAACATGAATCACTGTGATTTTTTTATTTTCTTCATGCCTGAATCAAGGAGTTTTAGAATGGACAAAAAAATTCGTATCGGAGCACTTATATCAGGGGGAGGGACGAACCTTGAGGCCATCATTGAGTCCTGCAAATCGGGAAAGATAGACGGAGAAGTCGTATTTATCGGATCGGACAATCCGAATGCACGCGGTCTTGAAAGGGGCCGTGACCACGGAATCCCCACATTTACAGCAGATTATAAAGGAATCATACAGGACATCAGGGAATCGCCGGAGAAAATCATGCCTCCGGATGATTTTGATATAAATGAGGTGATTTCAAAACAGTCTCTTTTTTCCCGGGTTCTCGACACTGAGAAGATGAAATTTTTTATCGTCACAAGGGTGATTGCGGAAGCTGAACTCCTTGAAAAAATGAAACCTTATCCGTTTGATCTGCTGGTGCTGGCTGGTTTTATGAGAACGCTGACCCCCTATTTTATAGACAGAGTCAATACCGATTATGACAATCCGCGCATAATGAATGTCCATCCTTCCCTGCTTCCCGCGTTTCCCGGTACTGACGGATATGGAGATACATTTCGATACGGATGCAAGATCGGAGGGTGTACCATCCATTTCGTTGACTACGGAGAAGACACAGGCCCGATTATCGGACAGAAAATATTTGAGATTCACAAACATGATACTCTGGATACCATCAAAAAAAAAGGACTGAAACTGGAATGGAAACTGTATCCGGAATGCATCCAAGCCTTTGCAGAAAGACGTTTGAAAACTGTCAGTATGTCCCATACGTTGAAAAACGGAAGAAAGGTGACAAGAAGAGTAGTAAAAATCACCTGATAAATCCAACCTGGCAATCCCTGCCCAGCTCGTTACGAGGCTCTGCCTCGTAACGCATGATGGGAGACTCTGCCCCTCATGAACAATTTGATATTAAGCTGTTCTTTCTGAAATATATTCATCCTGCATGAGCTTTTTCCTTAAACTCTCTGGCCCGCATCCC
>JAOZLU010000989.1 GCA_029934695.1 Desulfobacterales bacterium
ACCCACCAGACACCTCCGGACATCCGCACAAGGTGGGTTACGCTGCGCTCCACCCTACGTTGCCATAGTGGGAGATTCTTTTCTGAAAATCACCTTAGTCCTTGACCTCTGACCTCTGATTCCTCTTCAATAATTATAAAACCCCTGCCCACTTTTGCATCCGTGCAATCCCGCATCCACCATTTTTCTGAGTAAGGGACATGCTCTGTATTTGCTGTCATTAAAGCTTTCATACAAGACTTCGAGAGAATACAATATGGTATCCAGTCCGATCAGATCGCCGGTTTCCAGCGGTCCCATGGGGTGTCCGAAGCAGGATTTGAAGATTTGGTCAACATCTTCCGCAGAAGCCACCTGATCCTGAACCAGAAAAATCGCCTCGTTTATTGTCAGCATCAGCACACGGTTGGAAACAAAGCCAGGCGAATCATTCACAAGGATACCTTCCTTGCCCATTTGCGTCAGAAAGGTCTTTCCGATTTCAATGGTCTCCTCAGAGGTGTGATAGCCTCGAATGACTTCAACTGTTTTCTTCATGGGAACCGGATTCATGAAGTGCATTCCGATCACTTTTCCCGGGCGTTTTGTAGCGGATCCGATTCGGGTGATGGAAATGGCGGAGGTGTTGGCGGCAAAGACGCAATGTTCGGGACAGATTTCATCTATCCGGGAATAAACATCCTTTTTTATTTCCCATTTTTCCACTACATTCTCAACCACAAAATCCGCTTTCTCAAGCAGACGATCATCCGTAGTAAAAGTAATTCGTTTCAGCACCTCATCCGGGTCTTCCGCGTCAGCATCTTTTTTAAAAAAGCCCTGAAAGCGAAGATTTCGTGTGATTTCTGATGTTGTGCGTTCCAGTATCTCATCTGAAATATCAGTTAAAATGACCTGATGGCCCGTCTGAGCAAGATTCTGCGCCACTCCGCTTCCCATGACGCCTGCGCCGATAACACCGACGATTTGAATATCCATAGTACTATCTCCTTTTCTCGTTTAATAAGGAACGTGCTGTTCGCTGATCAGTTGACGTTACCAAAGATTGGCAAGGTCTTTTTTGCAACTTTTTGGATTCCCTGCCTGAATAGAGTTGGAGAGATCGCTAAGGCAACAGAAAAAGCAGTTATAGACTATTTTCTTATAGCACCATTCGCCGCTGTGATAGCGGGTCGTTCGTCCATTGCAAATTATCTGGCACCATTCTTCTGGAAACAAAGTTACCACATATTCCGGATGACTACTATGCACCTTAATTGGCGCTCCAACACATTCTGGACGATGTATATAAAATATCTTACAAATCTCATATCCAAGCTCTGCATCTACACACTCATGATTGACTAAATAGCTAATCTTTCTTGTTTCAGTGCAATGTTTAGGAACAAAATCTTTCCATTCATAGCATCCCACATAATGCCAGGCAAATATATCACCCTCAATGGGCGTAGATGGAATCTTAGGCGGAAAGAATTCCGGTACAGCATTACGCACTGCTGCAGATTGTCCGCCGCGTGATTTTTTAGTCCACTCAGTATGTATCTTTTGAATTAAGAGTTTGATCTTCATAACGCTAACGAGTTTTTAAACATCCATCTGCAAGACAGTGGGGTATGCGTCCCCGGGCGGAGCCTGGGAACGAGTTTTTAAACATCCATCATCTCTATTTCCTTGAGCAACATGGCTTCGGCTTCAGCTTCCGAAAGCTGGTCCACTTGGGCTTCAAGAGCGTCAGAATCTTCTTCTGTTTCCTCTGATGCCGCGTCCGAGTCTGGAAATACCGAA
>JAOZLU010000990.1 GCA_029934695.1 Desulfobacterales bacterium
CACTGAGATGAGCGTATCGCCTATCAGTGAATCAATCTCGTCAATGAGAAGCACCAGGGACTGATCGCTTTCCATACACCAATTGGAGATTACGGTGTTCAGTGCCGTGTCCTCGCCGCTCCGGTCCAGCACTTCTGTCCACATATTCTGCACTGTGCTGTCTTTCAGGTATGCTTCGGCCCGATACGCCATTTCATTCAGAATTGCCCTGACACCTCTGAACACATCTTCCCTGGCTCCCTGGGCGGATTCCACATTGAAGTAAAGGCATTTATGCCTGCCGGCGGTGTTCAGATGTTCCATCAGCGCAAGAAGGCAGGATGTCTTCCCTGTCTGCCGTGGCGCATGGAGCACGAAATATTTCTCCTGTTCAATGAGATACAGTATCTCCTCCAGATCAAATCTCTCCAGAGGCGGCAGACAGTAATGTTTTTTGCAGTTTACCGGGCCTGCTGTGTTGAAAAAACGCATAAGTCATTCCTCTCTTTCAGCAATCGTCATTTGGTCCAATCTGCACATCTTCGTTCCCACGCTCCGCGTCCCGGACTGTATTTCCACGCATGGGAACGAAATCGTGGAAGCTTTTTTTGCTTTATTTATTGATATCAGCTTCTGATCCGCAAATCAAGCTTTTTTCTTCAGTATCCGGCAATCAGGCAGGTTGGGAAAAAATCAGGGAAATCAACAGTCCCTCAGGGGTAACAGAAAAGGGTGTAATTAAAAGTGGGGGATCAACTTTTGGGAATATCGGCATCACCGGCAGCATAAGTTTCGGACGGGGTTGCAAACCCCGTCCGGCAATGAGCAAACCCCGTCCGGCAATCGGGTTTCTTCACCGTTTTCTGGGGCAGCCACTTAACTCTGAGAATCCCTCGTCCCCTCATCTTCCTCTGGAGTCGCAAGAACCTTCAAAATATGAACAACTTCTCCTATCCCTATTTTTCCATCTTTATCCACATCCGCACAGCGTGTGATCTTCTCCGTAATGATATCCTCACCGCTTATCAGCATCAGGATTGAGATGGCATTGTCCAGTTTTGTGCCGGTCTGCAAAAAGTGAAGCACATCATCCATCTCTAATTTATAATCTCCGTCCGTATCCGCCTCATCAAGCCTAATGATATCTATGCCGCAGATCACTTTCAGAGCCAGAACAGCGTCGGTCAGGTCAACGGTTCCGTCATCATTGATGTCTCCGGCAGTCGTGATGCGTTCAAAAGTGACCGACAGGGTATCATTCTGAGTGACATCTTTCAAATCAAAGTCGCCGACTCCGGACTCGTTTATTACGACATCTTCCATAACTGACGAGGCTGACTCGCCTTCGCCGATCCTGATGTCTGCGATCTGATAGCAATCGTCGGGTGTTATGGTAAAAATCTGACCCGTTGTTCCGCATTCCATTTGTACAGAGGCGGACGGCGAAACATTTCCTCCATCCCCCGCGTTGACCGTTATGGTAACAGGCTCAAACGTCACTGACAGGGTATGAGGTTCGGTCACATTTTTGGATTCATAAATACCTGCACCTGATGACGCATCTGTTTCGACATCTTCCATGACAGACGCACCATCTATTGTGACATCTGCTATTTGATAGCAGGGATCAGGCGTAATGACAAATATCTGATTCAATCCGAGCGGCACATTTACCTCGCCTGAAGGTTCGATTTGTCCATTTCCTTCGGCATTGACAGTGATTGTAACTTCTTCAAATACAGCGATGATCGTATGATCGTCCCTTATATTGGGAAACAGATATTCAGTTTCTGCATCGACTTTTA
>JAOZLU010000991.1 GCA_029934695.1 Desulfobacterales bacterium
AAATACGGAGATTCATAGAGTTTGTAGTTCAGCCTTTAGGCGGTTTTGCATTGGCTCACCAGAATGTTTGTCCAGGAGGATCAGCCTTCCGAACAGATGCTCTATGTTGGCCCGCCCCGTCAGGATGAAGTAAAAAGCCTTTTCCACTACTACCGCCTGAGAAACGGGTTGAGAACCGACTGGCGATCATTCTCCGAAGCAGTGATCTCTGTCACCCGTAATCTATGCGCAAAAGGGGAGAGACTCAAATCCATGGGCGTACAACTCAAATCCCTGACAAATCTGGATACAGGAACCCTGACAACTCTCTCCCGGCAGACAAGCGAGGAATGTGCGCGCGGCAGGCGAACCGTCTGGCTGGAACTGCGGTCTCCCTGAATCATAGTGACAGGGCCACGCTTTTCAGGCTGGAAAGGGAGGATTTGGCAAGGACCTGAACCGCAGATTTCTATGGATTCAACTGATTCCACAGATTATGCCCATCTTTTTAATCTGGGGAATCCGTGACCGCGGGAAGTGTCCGCGTGAATGTTCCCGCCATCGGATGGACGTAAGCAGTTGTCAGAGACAGAGAGAATGCATTTTTTTCAAAACCGGAATAAATACAAAAACCCGGAGCAAAAGGAGGTCAGTTATGAGACGGTTTCATTCTTACGGTCCTGTGGACCGCGAGCAGCACTTCTGCGTGGAGCGCAGGGAACTTGTGAGACAATGCACGGATTATCTCATCGGGAATCCGGACAAAGAAGGCCATTATTTCACCCTGTGGGGGCCCAGACAGACCGGAAAGACATGGCTGATGAGGCAGGTCGGAGAAAAAATCTCACAGGAACACGGCAAAAAATTTCTGACTGCATATTTCTCAATGCAGGGCATTGTCATCAAAGACAATGATCCTGATGAGATATTTCTTGACCGTGTTCCCCGGCTGTTTCTTGACGGATCTGACTTGGAGATCGCCCCGCCCGGGACATGGGAGGAGCTGACCTTTCTGTTCCACAGAAGGAAAGCTCTTTTTGACAGACCGCTCATCCTCTTCATTGATGAGTTCGACAGTCTGCCGCAAGGTGTTATTGACCGGCTGGTTTCCCTGTTCAGGGATATTTATCTCAGCCGGGAAAAATATCTGCTCCACGGTCTTGCCCTGATCGGTGTGAGAGCAGTGCTGGGCATAGAAAGTGAAAGCGGATCCCCGTTTAACATCCAGCGTTCCCTGCATGTCCCGAACCTGACCATGGAGGAAGTGGAAAAACTGTTTCTCCAATACCGGCAGGAAAGCGGTCAGGAAACAGAACCTGCTGTGACAGAAAAACTCTGTGAGGTCACCCGGGGCCAGCCCGGCCTGGTGTCCTGGTTCGGAGAGCTTCTCACCGAGAAATTCAATCCGGGAAAAGACACTCCCATCTCTGCGGAAGTCTGGGAGGAAACTTACAGACGGGCATGCACAACCGAGTGGAACAACACGGTTCTGAATCTTATCAAAAAAGCTGAGGGCAAATACCGTTCGCATGTGCTGAAACTCTTCACCCGCTCAGATGTTCCTTTTTCCATCCGGGCAAAATGGTGCAATTATCTTTATCTGAACGGAATCATTGATTATGACCGGGGCTCCGACGCAAAAGGCGGAAAAGCGAATATCTGCCGGTTCTCAAGCCCTTTCATACAGCTTGCCATTTACGATGCGCTGACATATCATTTTGTGGATGAGCATGTCCCGATCCTCGCTGTTGATCCTCTGGACGACCTCTCGGATGTTCTTGACGCGCCTGTCCTCAATGTTCC
>JAOZLU010000399.1 GCA_029934695.1 Desulfobacterales bacterium
TACGCCAAGGCCCTTCCCCATGTGGTGATGGTGGAAAACAATCTGTTCACCTGCTTTGTTATGAGCAAAGAAAATCTTCTGAAAAGAAATTTCCTGATTTCGATGAATTGTTTAAGGCTGCAAAGCTGCATTATGAGCAAAAAGGCAAAAATCCTGACACCCTGTATTCAACGGTTTGGCAGTTTTCATATCAGATACAGATGAAAAAGTTCTGGAAAAGATTTCGGGCGATGATGTGATCGGCGGGGTGAAAGTGACAGTGAGGGCGATCGGAATATGACTTAGCCAGTTCCGCACTCCCTGAGAATTATTATGAAAGATTTCAGACAGTTCGCCATAAAACAGAACCTGCGTTTAAGAGCGCTGCTCATTCAGGCTGTTCGCAGTTTTTTTATTGAGAAGGATTATCTTGAGGTTGAAACGCCCTGCCGAATCCCCGCGCCCGCGCCGGAGACTCATATTGACGCTGTGACCTCTGCAAGCTGGTTTCTGCAAACATCCCAGGCATCAGGAAACGCACTTGGAATTGACGATGCTCTTTGCAGATTCATCAGAGATTGACGAGGTGGCGGCTTTCACACCTGAAGAGCTATAAGTGAAAAATGAAAAGTGGAGTAGGATATCCCTGAGGTGATGAATCTGTTGTTGATGCTCCCAAAAAACTGATCCCGTTTTTGTTCCAGTCATTTTGTAACCGGCTGATTTTCAAGTTGAAAAAAATAGGCGGAACAAAAACGGGATCACAGTTGGCAACTCTGTTTGTGACATTTTCATCAGCCCAGGATATCCCTACCGTGCAAGCAGGAGTTTTCTGCCTTTGAAATACAGTTTCCACGAATGCTCTTGGCGTGGCTCACATCAGAAAGTGGGATTTTTTACAGGGGGGGAATAATTCAAGGGGCTGATGTTTGCCTTCCCATTTTTCCTGCAATAATTTTTCCAGATTTTCCGCCTGCGTATTTGTTCCGGCCTGCAAAAAATTCTGTTCAGAATGAATCAGCGAGATGGTTCGGATATCCGGATTATTTTGCAGAAAATAATCTGCCACAACAAAATTGGGCAGCGAATTCGTGCCGATGAGCAGAATCAGATGATTGAATTTTTCAGAGGGCATGACGATTTCCTTTATGCTGAACGATTCTTTGAACCGGAGATGATTCATATTTGCTGTTCAGGTCTGCAGCGTTTTTGCCCATTGAATGATAAAAATAAGGCAAAAAGGAAGTTTAAGGTTCGTTTTTACCATTAAAAGCCGCTCGGTTTGAATGCAGGAATTAATATACTTTGAAAGAATCTGCGTCAAGTTTTTTTTGTTATAAAATTCTGTCAGACAGCAGGAGATTTTGAAAACCCAGGGTGGCGCTGCGCCATATGCATCAAGCTAAGATCGTAACTGTCTGTTTTTATTGATCCATGATGTGCCGGACGGGGTTGCAAACCCCGTCCGGCAGTCTCAGCTTGATGCATATGTGGCACTGCGCTGACTCTGGGCTGATTTATGTAACCGGAGGCTGAAGATGACTCCTCGGAATTGGCTGCATTTTGCTGGGTTATCTTATCCATTTCAGTCATGGCCTCACTCATCTGTTCAATTCCCCGAGTCTGAATCATTGGAAGATACGGTAATCCCAGAGATCAGTTCCCCCATCTTGCCTGCCTGACCGGCAACCTCGCCGAACGCATTGCTGTTTTGGATGTGATTCCGATTTCACCGGCAACGGACCTGCAATGATTTTCGTCAAGAAAGTTATGTCTTTTAAACAAAGGGAGTGCAAAAATAGTGAAAAATTGAAAATGAAAAGCTGAAAGTGAAAGGCTGAAATTTAAGGGGTGCCAAAAATGACAAAAAATTTAAGCATGGGACAGATTCCTTATTGATTTATTTTTTACTATTCAGTATTGTGCAGATAAAATATGTGGCTTATTGGGATCCGTTGGGATCATTCCTTAATGTATTCGGGAAAGGAAATATTGAATATCTGATAGCCAACTGCCGTTATGAAACTCTGTTTCTTCAACAGAAAAATCGGTCATTTTTTTTTAACGAAGGCTGCCAATATTTCCGATTCCCGAAAACATGGGCATGAAACATAAGCAAAAGGCACACCTGCATGATAAACTTCTGCAAGGGTGCTGTAGCCGACTTTGCCAATGACAGCATCAGAGGCATTGATCAGATCCGGATGGAAAAATCAGAGTCATGGGTAATATCAGATTGTTATAAATTTGTACAGATTGACTGCCCGGAATTATAAAATGCACATTCGTTTGTCAGTTCCTTCAGAAAAGCGTACTGCTCCGGGATTCCTCCCATGGTGAGCACCACCTTGCGGTTGGCCGGTATTTTCAATTTTTTTCCGGATATTCTGTCCGGATGTTCTGATTTTTCGACTGACTGGCAAGGGGTATCCGATGTGCAGACTGGATATGGTAATCCGCTACATGGAATAAGGTTGTTGCGGTCTGTGTATTCATCATAAACCCAATCCCAGATGAAATTTTCAATCAGCACTGAAGGAATTTGAGTCTGCATTTCAATTTTTTTTTATCAGTCAGGTCAGGTCTGCAATCCGGGGATGGCGCAAGGTAAAAATCTTTCAGACAAGATTCTGTCAGCATATTGGGGAAAGGACGGGTAATTATTGACATGCTTCTGCACAGCTTGGTATAAATGTAACTGAGATAGCGGCAACTTTGCTGATTTTATAAAAATATTTTGACACTTTATTTTGATTTCGGTAAATAAAGCCTAAGTTTACAGGAATGTTCTTTAAAAGTCAGCGGCTTCAGCCATATAAAGCAGGCCTGCATACTCATAAGCAACTTTGAAAGCCGCTGTCAATGACATTCAAGGATACAAAAATGATATGGCTAAAATAGAACAAAAGCTGAAAGCCGGAAGGACTTTTTGCTTTTCTTTTTCCACTTTCAACTCTGAAACGGCTTTATTTACGTTATGCCGCAGGAAAATTTGCAGGAACAAATTTTTTTCGACTTCTTCCTTTTTGACATGAAAGAAATAATGAAATATGATATGCTCCAATTATGCATAGTGCCTGACCAAATAAGTTTTGACAAGTGCATTATGCATTATATAAGGAGCAACTTGTCAAAACTTATTTGGTTGGGCAATATAGTACCGGGACAGGTAAAGTACAAGGCGACCAGAAGACGGGTATTGTGAAGAGACTGGATGGTATCTGTTGCAGACTACATGGTTGTGCGAAGAAAAAAAATATCTTTCCTAAAGAATTTTCAGGAAAACCTGACTGTTTGTCAAAAATATATTTTTAAGGTCCGTCCGATATCACAAGATGGTAAAAGAGACCTTGAAAATAAGGGTATTCCGCTTTTGCCGTCAGGAACAGTGGAAAAAGACCGTACAGTCAATTGAAGGTACCTGCATCAATCCGGAAGTTCGTTCCCTCCTGTCATAATCTGAGGATGTCGAATCACCGGACACAAGGCGGGGAACAGATTTGCAGGTTAATAAATTACAGTTCGCGGTCTGAACGGGGAGAATGTTGTTCCGGCTCTGAAAAAGAATATCCGCAACCATGGCTTCCTTGAAAAATGAATAAAAACAGACGCTCTCTCCTTTCCAGTCCGGAACCCGGGAGCGAGGGGGAAGAGGAGGATAAACAATTGGGATCCAATTACGACGACATCACTTTTACGGATTATACCCTGGGCCAGGAGGAACTGGAAAAAATAGAGAATGTCCTGGAAGATGACCTGATCAGAAGCGGTGTCCACAGCGTCCTGCTTATTGATATGGCAGGCAATATTATTGCACAACGTGATAACGGAGCTTGCGATCATGATTTGTATTCACTGGCTGCCCTTGCATCGGCAAATTTTGCCGCAGTTGACACCATGGCAAAAATTGTCGGAGAGGAGGAGTTTTCACTGCTTTTCCATAAAGGGGAAAATGAAAATATCCATTTCAGCAAAGTAAATGTCGAGTTTTTGCTCATCACCATATTCGGAAAAAAAGTATCGCTGGGTTTGCTGCGTCTGAAAGTTGCAGAGGCAGTTGACAAAATAAACGGTGTATGGAAACCATGACGGGCGTGTTGTTGCGGCCATTAATTAACATATCGCGGTGAGGAGGGATCTGTTTTGGCATTCGTCAATATGAAGAGTAAAGAGGTTCAGGCTAAAATCGTTTATTACGGTCCTGGCAGAGGGGGAAAAACGACCAATTTGGAGTTTATTTACAGTAAATTCAGGGAACGGATCAAATCGGATATGGTCAGCATAAAGACACATGGCGACCGGACGCTTTTTTTTGATTTTCTTCCCTTTGACATTGGAAAGATAATGGGGTATGATGTAAAGATACAGTTATACACGGTTCCTGGGCAGGTAAAATATGATGCCACGAGGCGACTGGTGCTGAAGGGGGTTGATGGCATGGTGTTTGTGGCGGATTCCCAGGTTGAGCAAAGGAAAAAAAATGTCCTTTCTCTTAAGAACCTTCAGGAAAATCTGGCGATGTACAAAAAAAGTATTTTCAAAGTGCCTCTGGTGTTGCAATATAACAAAAGAGATCTCAAAAAAGAGGGAATTCCTCTTTTACCCACAGAAACGCTTGAAAAAGATCTGAACAGTCAGTTAAAAGTTCCTTCTTTCGCTGCCAGTGCCGTAAGCGGAGAAAATGTCGTTCCGACCATGAAAAAGATCATATCCTTGACCATGGCTTCCTTGCAAAATGTATTGAAATAGGAGGGAAAAAAATTGGGATCCAATTACGATGACAATATCACTTTTATGGATTACACTTTGGATCAGGAACAGTTGGAGCACATCGAAAGTGTTTTGGGGGAAGACCTGATCAAAAGTGGCGTTCACTGTGTCCTGCTTATTGATATGGCAGGCAATATCATCGCAAAATGTGACAACGGACGATGCCAGCATGATTTATATTCGCTGGCGGCCCTTGCATCAGCAAATTTTGCAGCGGTTGACACCATGGCAAAGATTGTGGGCGAGGCAGAGTTTTCATTGCTCTTTCATAAAGGGGAAAATGAAAACATCCATTTCAACAAGGTAAATGAAGAATTTTTGCTCATCACCATATTTGGCAAGGAAGTATCACTGGGGTTGCTTCGTCTGAAGGTTGCAGAGGCTGTCGAAAAAGTGAACAGTGTGTTTATGCAGGCTGCATAAAATCAGATATTGCAGAAGATACTGAAAGAGGAGGGTAAGCAATTGGGCTCCGATAAAGACAGCACCATTACCGCTGAAGTAGATGGACGCCTTGATGATCTCTTCGGAGACGGAGACGGGCAAGGTGACAGCTTCGCAAGTCAGGAAGATGCCGAGGCAGGCAATTTCGCCGGGGAAGCAGAATATGAAGTTCAGAACGGCAATTTGAAAGCTGGGAACAACACCGGCTCGGGGGACTCAATGATCAATGATCTGAAATCCGTTGTTTTGTCACTTGAATGGGAAATCAGCGATCAGGTGATGCAGAAACTCGGCGAGGAGATTGACACATTAAAAGGTGTCTGCAAAGATGACAAAATTGTCGTTGCATTCCTTCAGCTGCTTGACTCGCTGGGCAAATATATTCAGAAGAAAAAAGCCGATGCCCATCCTGACTCCATAGGTCTGCTCAACTCTGTGTATGAGCATCTGGAAACAGTGCTGGCATCTCCGGAAATGAGCGAGGCGAAGAAAAAAAAGATGCTCGTGACCGAAGTCGGCAAATATAAAGAGTTGAAGAAAGATATCGCCACTGCCAAGCCTCCTGTTTCCAGAAGACCGGAGGAAAAACCGGCCGGGAAAAAAGTGCTTGGAGAGAAACCGTTTCCGGAGCCTGAAGCCCATACATCATCCTTTCTGACAGAAGAAGAGGACGTTGTCAGTGTATCCTCTTTCCCGTCAGGCACAGCTTCCAATCAGGATGTCGTCCTTGCCCTTAAAGAAATCAACAAGACCATTAAGACTGAGTTCAAAGCGCTGAGAGAAGAATTGAAGCTATGGAGAGAGAAAGCGTGAAGGCATGCACTCGTTTTTTTGAACTGCGTGATCAGGTTCCCGCACCGGAACACGATGGTGAAGCCAGTAAAATCGTACAGAAAACACCTCAAAAAGGGGGAAAAATCAAAATAGGGAGATTTTAGAAATGCTTGTGTTTTGTGAGGAGTGTGGGACAAAAAATGACGTGGACCCCAACATCATAGCAGGGGGAGAGCCGGACCCCCCTCCGAGATGCAAAGTATGCGACTCAATACTCCTGCTTCCTGTCACCCAGATTTCGGAACCTCAGAAAGTTGTCGCTCCTCAGACGCTGCATTTGCTTGAATTGCGATTTCATGATCATATCATTGAAATCAGCCAGGACCGTCCCAGCGTTACCATGGGACGCCAGCGTCACAATGATCTGGTTGTTCAGGACAATCGTGTTTCCCGATCTCATGCCCGGTTTGAGTATCGTAAGGGCAAATTTGTGTTAATTGACCAGAGTACGAACGGCACTTATGTGTTCATCAGGGGGAAAAAAGGCATGAATCTCAAACAGGACGAATTGCCGGTGCATGGGAACGGCATTATCGGGCTTGGACGGAAAGTTACCCCTGATTCACCCCAGGCCATACACTTCACGATCATTTAATCAGAATTGAGAATTGACAATTGAAAGAGGAAGGAAATTTTTCAATTCTCAATCCTCAATCCTCAATCCTCAATCCTCAAT
>JAOZLU010000992.1 GCA_029934695.1 Desulfobacterales bacterium
GGCAGCAAAAATAGCAGATATGTCCATTGAAAATTTCATGGAAGTCTTAGGTGAGACAGGAATACCGGCAGCAGATTATCCGCCTGAGACATGGAAGAGGAACTGGGGATAAACAGCCATGACCTGACGGTCACAACGAAAAATGAAATTTTTAGAGTTTTTCCTAAAACTTAAAATTTAAAACCTAAAACTTTCATATAAACATTGAAGAAACGAAAAGGATGTGTACATTTGACCAGTTTCTTGATAAGGCAGGTTTTGAAGAATTTCCTGATAATGTGTTGTCCTTACGGAAAGAGCTGGCATTCACACCTATTGAGATCGGAATCTGATATGCCTGCAATCAAACATCATCACCGGAACGGAAAGGAGCAGGAAAATGCGAAAATTCTCATCTTACGGTCCTGTCAATACAAGACTTCATTACCACGCTCCCCGCAAAGTGCTGACTGACAGGGCTTATGACGAACTCACAGGTCATGATTCCCTGGAGGGTTGCCATTACATCACGGTCTGGGCGCCCGTCAGACGGGCAGGACCTGGGTGGTGCAGCAGGTTGTGAGCCGCATCAGGGTTGCAAACCCCGTCCGGCAGTCTAATGTCTGCCGATCCCAGGCAATAAACATTTCGGACGGGGTTGCAAACCCCGTCCGGCAGATCATGGATCAGTAAAAACAGACAGTTATGGTCTTAGCTCAGGGAACTGGGCATCGATCCGGACTGACGATATTAAATATGGGTAACGGATGATTCGTGTTATCCGAACTTTTTACACTCCTTGAAAATGAAAACAGAACTTTCCGGGTTTTTTAAACTTCGGAAGTTCAAAGGGGGAGACATGGGAACATTGCATGAGGCGGCGGTCCCGGAAGAGACCGGTATTTTTCCATTTTTGGAAGAGGGGCTGCGCGTGTCGGAGGCGGAATATTGGGAAACGTATTATGACATGCCGGACCGGGTTTACGAATGGAACAACGGAATACTTGAGGAGAGGCCGATGGGAGACCAGGAAACTTTTCTGATGCGCCGCTGGTTTGAAAATCTGCTGGCGGAATATCTTGAAACACATCCGCTGGGAGAGATGGTCGGAATGGAGGTCGGATTCAGGCTGGCCATTCCGGGAAACACCTCCGTGCGGAGGCCGGATCTCGCACTGATTCTGAAATCCAATCCGGTCCGCATTGACCGGCTTGACCGCAGTTACGGGGGAATATTCGACGTATGTTTCGAGTATCTCTCCGACTCGAAGCCGGAGTATGCGGAAAAGGACACCGTGACAAAAAAAAACGAATACTGTCAAAGCGGGGTGAGAGAATATTTCATCCTGGACCGCATGGGCCGGGAGACTGCCTTTTACCAGCTTCGGAGCGGATTCTACACGCCAATCAGACCGAATCCGGACGGCCTCATCTGCTCTCAGGTGCTGCCGGGATTTCAGTTCCGTGAGGAGGACCTGTACCTGCGGCCTTCCGGGATCAGGATGGCTGAAGATCCGGTCTATTACTCCTTTGTCCTGAAAGAATATCAGAAGGAGAAACAGGGCAGGGAAAAAGAACGACAGCGGGCTGAAAACGCCGAGCAGCGGGCCGAAAAATTGGCAGCCATGCTCAGGGAACTGGGCATAGACACAGGATGATTCAGATTCCCAAAATTTTGAAACTTCGGAGATCAGAAATAACAACCCCGAAAAAGGAGCAAAACGAAAATGATCGAGCTGCTTGAATTAAAGACATGTATCATAGAGGAGCGGTATGCTGACGCATTGGCGATCATAGGAG
>JAOZLU010000400.1 GCA_029934695.1 Desulfobacterales bacterium
TGAAGACTACCGAATGATGCGATTATACCATATAGGGACAAATCTGATCGGAATCAAAACCGTCCATTTTAAAGAATTTAACAGTGATGAAAGGAATGACTATCTGGAGAAAGGTAAAAAATTGCTGGAAAAAATGAAACCGGACATTACAGATACACTCCAATATCATATCTGGTTTGAGTATTATCACTATCTTCACCTTCAGCGGGAAATGGAACACTGTCTGGCAGAAAGTAAAATTCGTGAAGGACTGATCAAATTGGAAACCGCTTTGGAAGCATTAAAAAAATTAGAAGCCAAAACCCAGGGCGGATTTTCAAAAATACTCCTGAAGGTGAAATATCAGAAACGAGGGCTGGAATATATAAAATCTTCTTTTGAGGCGATGCTTTTAGAAAAGGAACTGGAGCAGCCTTTTGGGTCGGAATATCAGATCAATGAGGAGGAACATGCGAACAAAGAGACATCTTTTGAATTTATCCGGGCCTGGGTGAAGGAGATACGGAAGAGCTTTTTCAGATAGTGTGTTATCTCAACAGTTACAGCAGTTACGGGAAACGGCATGGGGAATCACGAGTTAATGGATGGCCTTGCGAAAATTTCATTGAATTTTAAGGCCGATATAACCGACATGGATTTTCCTGTTATCCTCATCAGGATCAAAATGGATTCTGCCGGCTCCGGGAGTGTATCGTGAATGCCAGGAAAATAACCGGTGTCTGCTGTCGGGGCATAATATGGTTAAGTTATCCTGACAGCTTTCAATTCGGGAGGATGATTCAGGCGTCACTTTTGACGGGATGCTCCCCGGATCAAATGGCCCGATTTCCCAAGTAGAACAATACGTTTCCAATTCAAAAAGCCGCTTCTTAATCTGAACAAATTCAGCATGGTTTTCATGTAAATGAGAGATTTGTTTTTTTACATCTTCGCAGAAAATCAGATGGGGAAATAACGATTTCCGTTTCAGCCAGAGTATTTTCCCATTAGGAATCGGAGGCTTGTTTACGGTCTCTATCCACTTTTCCCAAAATTCCAGATGGGTTGTTTTGCAGCAGTGCCTGACTGTTTCATCCGTTTCGATCACATCCGCTTTTTCATCTGAAAAATAAGCTGCATATATCAGGATTGAGGTTTTGTCCCATTCAGGAAAATTATTGAAACTTACTGCAAGAGAATCAAGCAGAAATGCGGCCCCCAGTCCTTTGGCAATTTTATCGTTATACTCGAATTCAAAAAGTTTGTCACCACCCTCACTTTTTTTCTCCAAAATATCTTCAATAAAAGGAGCATTTAACGCCTGACTCCTGAAAAGTAATCGGATGACCTGATCCACTGACTGATCTTTTAACCAATGAGAAAAACTGTAATTCGGGGCTAAAAGCTCTCCTGAAATATTCTGCATTGTTCTTAATCGTTTAAAGCCCTTCCTGCTGGCCGACTTATAAACCTTCATCAAACTGCACATCCATTGCTTTGCAATATCAGGATGACCAGCCTGCTTTACTGATAACTCGTTAAAAAATAAGTCCATATTTTCACACCAGGTTAGTCAACTGTTTTTCCAATTCATCAAAAAAACCGTCAGGCCAGTAATCTATCCTTCCATTATCGTCAATTCTGGGATTCAGGATATAGTGCGTAAATTTGTCTTCAATGACTTCACCGGTAAAAAACAGGATATTTGTCTGTTCTTTTTTAATTATCCCTTCCTTGACCGCCACTCTTGCGCCGTTTAAAATGTGGTCGCTGTGGGTTTCCAGAATGACCTGGATGCCATTTGCAGCGGCTGTCGCCAAAAGTCTGGCAATCTGAACCTGCCCTTTGGGATGCAGATGCGCTTCAGGGTTTTCTATCAGAATCAGGGTTCCGGGCCTGGAGGAAAGTACTGCAACGATGACTGACAAAATATAAGATATGCCAAAGCCGACATTTGTCGGGCGGAATTTATTTCCGGTATCCGATCCGCCGATAAATTGGTAACTCAGCCCGACCAGATTCATATCCAGATTATTTGTGATACTGATTCTGATTCCGGGCCTGATGATCTCGCTTAACCAGGCGTTGACCTGTTCGTATAATGTCAGGCCTTCGGTATCAGGATGCTTCAATTGTCTGACAGGTATCTCCTTACCCTGAAATTTTGCAAGATAATTCACCGCAAATTCTCCCCGGATCCCCAAATGATTCTGATTGATTATCTTATAATTCGAGACTTCAGAATATACCCTCGGGCCGATTCTCTCTGCGTTTAAGTAATGAAAACTCAAATTAAATAAAGATGAGTCAAAAATTTCGTCAGGGACTTCCCTGTCCGCCAAAGATATATAATCACTGTCCGCTTCCTTGATATTCCAATTCCAATATGCATGAACATCTTTGTCTGTGCTGATCTCAATTCCGATTTTACGGGATTTGAAATACTGGTAAAGCAAATCTTTGCAATTTCCGATCTGAACAAATTCGCCGTTCAATGTGATCTCTTCTTTTGTCAGCAATCCCAGTTCATAATTCTGCCGCAAAAGAAGCAATGCCTGAATGAGCGTTGATTTCCCCATTCCGTTTAATCCTGCCAGAAGCGTAAACGGAGAGAGGTCTGCGGTTTCATCCTCGAAACACTTGAAATTTCGGAGCCTGGTCTGTTTTATCATTTATTCTCTCCTGTTATCTCATCAAAAATACGTTGAGCGGATTCAAAAGCGGGTATCAGGCGGAGGTGGGACACACCCAAATTTTGCAAGATTCACAGACAAAACGTATTCTCTTAAAAATATTGTGCCTGACTTCCTCCGGAGTGCCGGGCTTGATGATATGGGCAGTAACCGTTGTCTCTTCAATTCTGCCCTGGAGAAACAATGGCAGGCCGTCAAATTTGCATGTTTCATACTTTTTAAGGTATTCCAGGTACCTGAGTTTCAATGTTTTATTGATGACAAAATTCTTTAACGTCCAAAGCCGTTGCAAACCGTCAACGACTTTCCAATCATTATCATCGGAACCGTCAAAATAAAATGCAGGCAACGGGATTCCGATAAGAACGGATTCTATCAAACGACTTTGGTGCTTTTTATTCCACAAATTCCCCAATCTTTGAAAATCGGTATTCAGGTCAATACGCGGGGGATCGCTTTTCATCCGCTTAATCAGCAAGTCTATATTTAAGGGCTTCAGTTCGATATCTATTTTGGTGGAGTCAAAGGGTCTGATTATTTCGGGTGAAGTTATTTTGTTCATCATCATCTCCCAATATCTCATCTGTTGCAGAAAGAAAGTGCTTGCCCGCTGAGAACGGCCGCGTCATTTTCGGATTCATTCCAGTTCCTCCCGCCGCTTGAACGCTTTGCGGACACGCGCCGTCCTGATGCGCTTATTATTTTTCCGTTTTTCACACGGAACCACCAGAATCTCACCTTTTTCACCAGGAACCAGAGGTGACTCGGTGTCTTGAGTCCCTCATCGCTTTTCAGCTTCTCCGACCTTGTGCAACGCGGTTTTAAACGTAATCGGTCCCACAATCTGGTTCACGGAAATCACCGCCAGAACCACGGTACTCAGATATGTTCCAATTTCGGGGAGCTGCCGCTGGGCCAGTTGCGCCAGTCCGATGGCGACTCCTGCCTGTGTCAGATAGGCCATCCATGCTGTCCGATTGTTGATCGGCGGGTCTTTGGTAATAGTTCCGGCAAGCCATGTGCCTATGAAAATTCCCACTGCACGAACTCCTACCAGGCTCAGGGCCAAAGGCCAGCACACGCGCAGTGCCTCAAGATTCAGAGATGCGCCAGCCAGTGAAAAAAACAGCACATATACGGGCAGGGCACCTCGATCCAGATTTTCCATGAACTCGGATCCTTTTTTACTGAAATTCTGAACGGTAAATCCCGCACTCATGCAAATCAGAAGCGGCTCCAGATGCAGATAAATATCAAAACGGTCTTCCATGAAATGGCCCAGCCACAAAGAGGCTTTGGTGATCCCGAACCCCGTCAGAAGAAGAAACAGGGGGAGATCGTATCCGGCCCGGTCAATATAAAATGAAATCCCTTTGCCGATGACTGCGCCAATGAGAAGAGATGTTGCCAGTTCCACAAAAAGGATGATGAATGCCTGCTGGTTCACGATTCCGCTGTCAGTCAGAATAATCCGGGTCACTGTCAGTGCGAGCGTGAAAAAAATGATGATCAGCACGTCCATGACTATCGTGACACCAAGCACGGTTTCCGTGAATGGACCCGAGGCCCGGCATTCACTGATAATGGCAATGGCTGAAGATGGCGAACGGGCCACAGCCACAACCCCCAAAAGGATGCCCAGGGCCATGATCTGGGCGGAAGAGAGATACTTCATCAGGCTGAACTGTCCTCCCATGAATACGACGAATGCAAAGACCAGCCCGAAAACGGCCAGAGTAATCATAAATATGTTCAGTCCGATGGCAAAGCCCCGCTTCCTGAGAGATCGCAGATGCAGTTCTCCTCCTGCCATAAGTGCAATAAAACTCAGGGCCAGGTCATCTATGAGCCTAAGCTGCCCGACCATGCTGAATGTGAGAAAACCGCTCACATAAGGGCCGGCAACAATTCCGGTAAAAATATAGGCGCTGATCATGGGAATCTTTGCTATCCTGAGAATCTGGGCACTCATGTAAGCTGCCAGTAACACAAACCCCAGAGAAAAATTGACCAGCCCTGCTCCCTGCCAGCTTGATCCGATATCAATACTTTTGATCCATAATGCAAAAGCAATGAGAAGAAAAAGCCCGAGGAGATAACTCATCAGTTCTCTTCTGTTTTGGTATAACTCACTCATTTATTCACCTTTTTTCAGCAAACGGTCAAGGAAGCAGAAATTTATGAAATTATTACATATAACCGCCGTGAGAACCACGCTGACAGCATTCCCGGTGATATGACCCGGAAATCCCTGCTGAAAATCCAGCAGAATCGCCAAAGAAAGTCCTCCCATGTCAAGCAGGCCAAACCCCAGCTGAGGCGGATAGTGGTTCATTTCCGGGTTTAAGCGTGTGATTGCAAATCCTCCGAAAAATTTTCCAAGCAGTCTGCACAGGCAGTAACCTGCCCCCATCAGCAGAATCCATGGCGAGTCCAATCGCCAGTTTACGCCGAGAAAAACCAGGAGCAGCAGGTAAGCGGGCTTCTCAACAGAAATCAGGATATCGAAAATCCGCTCCTTCTCACTTGAGAGATTCACCAGACAGAATCCGACAAAAAAATTGATCAGTAACGGTGAGAAATGCAGTACTGAAGCGGTTCCGCTGGTGAGTACAGCCATGCCGATGACCACCAGAATCAGTTCTTTTTCCTTTCGGCGCCGGGTAAGGAAGAGAATGTACAGAAGGACAAGCCCAAGGCTGGCTGAGAGTCCCCATTTCAGTTGCCCGACCCATGAAAATGTTTTGAAAAATTGCGGGCAGAACAAAAATACCATGCCAAATATAGGCAGGGCGATCAGTCCGTCAATGCTGGAAATATAAGTGAGAAGTTTTATGACACCGGGAGAACGGGCAACAGTATTCGGAGACAGCAGGGCCAGACCGGTCTGGCCCGTGCTGGCACCCACTGCTGCAAGCGTTACAGAAAGCACGATTTTTATATGCTCCGGCATGTTGGAAAATGCAGAAAGCACACCATATATCCCGAAAAGGATCCATCCAAACGTGATCAGCCCTTCCATGAAGGCTGCCCCGAGAAACTCAAAAGGAAACCGCCTAAGTTTGGCTATTTCGAACTGAAATCCGAAAAGCATGCCGATCCAGCCCAGCAGAAGAGCGCTCAGAGGCTCCAGTCCTTTGTTTGTTTCCCTGTCCAAAATATTCAAAAACTGGGGACCGAGCAGGAGACCGAGAAAGAGAAATTCGGTTCCGGTGAGGTAAAATAGCCGGGCAAAAAGTGGCAGCCTGAACCTCCGGAAGGTCAGATGATACCCGCTGAAAGCAAGAAATATAATGATCAGCAATCCAAAAAATATCTTCATAAGCTATTGAATAGCACATTTTGCAATATAAATCCAATTAATTCTGACTGGGCTGTGAAAAATTCAAGGCTGCCTGCGGGATTTTGATTTGAATGTTACTGAATGTGACAAAAACTGCTTCATTCTATCCTAATCTACTTGACAGACAGGGGATTTGATGATAAATTAAAATTTAATTGCTGATTAAAAGGAATATTAAGATGTCAGTATTACAAAACAAAAAGAATTTTCTTGTGGGTGTCATTTCAGATACTCACGGCCTCCTGCGGCCCCAGGTGGCAAAAGTTTTCAAAAATGCCGATCTGATCGTTCACGCAGGAGATATTGACAGGCCGGGCATACTCGAAGCTTTGCAGAAAATCGCTCCTGTCAAAGCGGTACGGGGAAATATGGATTATGGGGAATGGGCGAATGAGATTCCTGCCACAGAGGTGATTGAAATCGGAGATGTTCTGCTGTATATGCTCCATGACTTATGCCGGCTTGATCTGGAGCCGGCTGCATCCGGTTTCAGCGCAGTTATAAACGGACATACCCATCAGCCGCTTATCGAAAAGGAAAATGGCGTACTCTTTTTAAATCCGGGCAGCGCAGGGCCTCCACGGCGCAACTACCCGATTTCTGTCGCATTGCTTCATGTCCGGGGAACCGATCTGGATGCACAGATTGTTCAACTTGATGTTTGATGTTTGATGTT
>JAOZLU010000401.1 GCA_029934695.1 Desulfobacterales bacterium
AACATCAAACATCAAACATGAAAAATCTTTCCATACTCGGATCAACCGGTTCCATCGGACGCAACACTCTTAAAATTGTCGAGATGTTCCCGGAGCGGTTTGCAGTTAAAGCACTTGCGGCAAAAAGCAATGTCGCATTGCTGGCCAGTCAGATTGAGCAGTTCTGCCCTGAAATTGCCGTGGTTTTTGATGAACTTATGGCCATTGAACTGAAAACCATGCTAAAGAAAAAGACCTCCGAGGTTTCCAAAACCTCGGAGGTCCCAGGCGTTAAAATACTGTACGGAGAAGACGGCTACAGGGCGGCCGCCATACATGATGCTGTTGACATTGTTGTGACCGCTGTGGTGGGGGCCGCGGGACTGAAACCCACCCTCGCTGCCATAGATTCAGGAAAGGATATTGCACTGGCAAACAAGGAGACCCTTGTGATGGCCGGCGAAATTGTAATGAAGCAGGCTGCGGACAAAGGCGTGAAGATACTGCCGGTTGACAGCGAACACAGTGCCATATTTCAATGCCTCGCGGGCCAGCGGAAGGAAGACGTGGACAAGATACTTCTCACCGCTTCCGGAGGGCCTTTCTTAAACAAACCGAAAAATGAATTTGCGGATATAACAAGGGAAGATGCACTCAAGCATCCCACATGGCAGATGGGAAAAAAGATCAGCATTGATTCCGCCACCCTGATGAACAAAGGACTTGAGGTTATAGAGGCGAAATGGCTTTTTGACGTTTCACAGGACAGAATTGAGGTGGTGGTTCATCCGCAAAGCATCATTCACTCAATGGTCTCCTACAAGGACGGATCGGTCATTGCCCAGATGGGCATCCCGGATATGAAAGGTGCCATCGCATACACCATATCTTGGCCGGAACGCCTTTTGTTAAACCAGCCCATACCGGATTTCGCAAACATGGGACCGCTGACCTTTCAGCATCCGGATATGGAAAAATTTCCCTGCCTTGCCCTGGCATTCAAAGCCTGCGATGTCGGCGGGACACTTCCGGCAGTGTTGAATGCCGCTAATGAAGTGGCGGTGGAAGCGTTTTTGGAAGATCGCATCTCGTTTGTCCGAATACCGGAAGTGATCAGAAATACAATGGAGAAGCATACAGTTGTCAAAAACCCGGCCCTTTCTGATATCCTCGGAGCAGATGAGTGGGCCAGAGAGCAGGCGGAAAAGGAATTATTTATATCATGACCACACTTTTTTCATTTGTTGTTGTTTTGGGAGTCCTTATTTTTTTTCATGAACTGGGCCATTTTCTGGTTGCCCGTCTGTTCGATGTGGGAGTGGAAAAATTTTCCCTCGGATTTGGCCCCAGACTGTTCGGCAAAAAGATCGGGATCACCGATTACCGAGTGTCTGCCATTCCTCTGGGCGGATATGTCAAAATGGTGGGAGAAGAGCCTGACGCGGAAATTGACCCTGCGGATATCCCCATTTCTTTTACTCACAAGCATGTATTCAAACGGATTTTAATCGTCGCAGCCGGTCCTTTCTTTAATCTCCTCCTTGCAGTGATAATTTTCTTTGGAATTTTCCAGATTTCAGGCGTTTTCTTATTAAAGTCGTCAATCGGAGAGGTCAGGGAGGGAACGCCGGCACACCAGGCCGGCCTTGAAAAGGGCGATGTGATCCTGGCAATTGACGGTGTTGATGTTGAAAGCTGGGCCGACATGGCAGAGATCATTACGGCAAGCAAGGGCAATACACTTGCGATATCTGTTCAACGGGGGGAATCTGTTTTTGTCAGGGATATTGTGCCGCAGGTTACAATCACCAAAAATATATTTGGCGAGGACATCAATCGCTATGTGATTGGCATTACGTCCTCAAGAGAAGTCTTTTCCAAAGACCTGAATCCGCTTGAGGCACTTGCGGAGAGCCTCATCCAGACCTATAAGATTACAGAACTCACGATTCTCAGCATTGTGAAAATAATACAGGGCACGGTTCCCACAGATACCATCGGCGGCCCGATCATGATCGCCGAAATGGCGGGACAGCAGGCCAGGGAAGGAGTAAGCAATTTTATATTTTTTATAGCGCTCCTCAGTATTAACTTGGGCATCCTCAATTTCCTCCCGATACCGATCTTGGACGGCGGGCATCTGGTGTTCTTTTTTATTGAGGCTGCCATCGGGCATCCGGTAAGCACAAAGATGCGTGAAACAGCCCAGCATGTAGGTCTCTTTGTGTTGCTGATGCTGATGATCTTTGTCTTTTACAATGATATCACTCGGGTATTTTTCAGTTGAGAGACAAGAGGGTGCAAACATATAAAGATGACAAATTTAAACAGCATGGTAAAAAATATGTCTGCAAAACAAACATGCATACGCGCTGATATAGATTACCAACTCAAAGAAGATACGGAAAAAATATTTAAACTTCTTGGGCTCACCACAACTGAGGCTATCCGCATTTTTCTTGCCCAGGTAAGAATACATGGCGGTTTGCCCTTCCGTGTGAAAATTAATTCCCAACCGGAAAAGAATGATGATCTGTTGCTTCCGAATGAAATGCGTCAAGCCGCTATAGATGAATTCTATGCTGACTAAACCAGGAGAAATTTATAAGGTGGACCTCGGAATAAGAGGTAAGGTGCGTTTTGGTCGTTGTATCCAGAGAGGATGAGGACGCACCAAGAGTGCTTTCAATTTGTGCCCCGATTACAACTTCATATCGGGAAAGCAAATATGAAGTAGAGATTGGAAAACCAAAATTTCTCAGATACAGCATTTATGTGAATATACAGGGGTTGCAAGCTATTCAGCACCATGAATTATCAGGTCCGGAAGACTTAATAATGCTGCAATGGAGGCAATCAGATCAGCTCTGAAATATGCTCTGGAATTGTAACCAGGAAATGCGTTGCCTGTCAGACCAAGGGAGGATGCGTGAAACAAGCCCATCAGGCCGGTTTCTTTGGCCTGCTGATGCTGATGATCTTTATTTTTTACAATGATATCACCCGGGTATTTTTCAGTTGAAGTGATGAGAGGAGAGATGACAGAAGTGAGAGGCGAGAGGCCACAGACCACAGACAAAAAAACTTCCATCCTTCCTCTCACCCCTCACCCCTCACCCATCTGCCTTCCTCTGTCTTCTATCCTCTGCCTTCTTCTTTTTTTCTCCTCTGTTTCCTCTGCACGATATATCACCTTTGACACAACTGTCCGGACAACCACCAAAACTGAACAGGGAAAGGATATTCTGGCAGTTTCTGTCGAATTGACGAACAATGGTGACGAGCCTGCCTACAGTGTGAGGATTCGTGTGAAATCAGGCGGCCGTTCACAGGCCGGCCTTGTCAGGCAAATTCTCGGGGTAAAGGAGATTCTCAGGGAAGAATTTGAATTTGACATCTCTTTTGGAAAGCTTGGGAAATACCCGATTCTTGTCCGGACAGACTTTGCCGACGCAAACCAGCACCCTTTTTCAGCCCTGTCCCTGTCTCTCATCAATTACAGGGGAGCGGCATCCCCGAAAATATTTTTTGATAAACCAAAGTCATTGGAAATCGCTAAAAAGGGCGAGTTGTGTCTGAAAATAAAAAGTCTGGATGAAAAGGAAAGAGACATAAACGTGCGTCTGATTCTGCCCCGAGAATTAGACGCGGCCGGAGCTTCTGTCAGAAAAATCAGAATCAGCCCCCGAGAGGAAAAAGATATGTGCTTCACTGTCTCCAATTTTTCTGCACTTGCGGGATCAGCGCAGGCTGTGTTCGGACTGCTGGAGTACGATGATGAGGAAAATCATTTTTCAGTTTCAGTGATGACTACTGTGAAAATTATTGAAAGAGAAAAATTGGCCCGGAAGTCAAAATTCATCATACTTGGCATTCCTGCAGGGCTGCTGGTTCTGTTTCTTGTGATTCTTGCCATTCGCAGAAGGCGGAGAAACAGAAGAAATATCCGACAAAATAACAAAATCCCTTAATGCTCCATTAATTGTTTTGATGAATCGGAGGATAACGAGTGAAAATTTACCATGATTTTACCTTTGATTCCCAGTTCTGCTCTGGCTCTTGGGTTTGCCTGGGTAAACAAACCTATTGCTGACATCCGGATATTACTGGGACAAGTCAATTTCTTTCAGGAGTTTAACGTATGTTTTTACGGACATCATCAAGTCTTTGATATTACACCACGATCCCGTTGATTTTAGCGTGGATATCGGAGAACATGGAAATCGAAAAACAGGAGTGTGAAAATGATCCACAGCTTCAAGGCAGAACAGACCGATGCGGGTCTGATATTCATCTTGACAGGAATAAGAGCGCATACTGTTTTATCGGAGAACACACAGGGCAGGAAGAGAGATTTGAGGATTTGAAGAATTTGTTTGCGCTGTTTGATGAGATTGTTCAGAGAGGAATCGAAAGATATTATCATACGCTGTCCGGCTGAGGGCACAGTGTCGAAGATTTGCCGCTGATCAATTATCATTATAAGCATTAAGGAGAGCATCATGGGCAGTCAGCCAGAGCCTCGTAAGAACAGGGTGATATTTGATATGAACACATCACACCCCAATCTGAGCTATGAATTTTATTATCTGTTGCGCACAGAATTTGAACTTGAGGGTAAACTCTGGCAGGAGCCTCCTAGTTTGTCCAATTTTCAGAAACCTTCCATCAAAAAGGAGGGCATTCCGTTTGACAATGACAAGCGGCTGTTCCGGGCGAGTACGCACAGCCTGCCCCTTGAGAAATGGCCTGTATTCCAGAAGTGCGGATGGGAGAATATTCTGGCCTGTTACACCGGACATTTTGCCGGCGATGATGTGCGAGCCGAATTTTTTTGCAGTCATGCGTTGCTGGGCATTGCAATGCTGATCTGTGACGCGGATATGAGTGATCTGGCAAAGCACAGGGTCAGTATCCCGTTACAGGGGAAAGATCGTACAGTGCCGGATGAAGCTGTCTTTGAACTTGTCCCTGAAAATTCCCCTGAGCGTGAGTTGCTGAAAATTTTCCATGAGCCGGATAACGGCTCGGAACAGATGCCCGGGCCAGTCTGTCTGGCGGCTTTCCGTCCGCAATTCTCAACCCGGCATTGCCGGATAAAACCCGGCTCATCCGATTCCCGGTTAGTTCCTATGCAGACTGCCTCTGATGCGCCGAATCCGATTTTTGCAGTGTATGGTCTGACCCATGGGGATATCGTCAGGGCAGAAGAGCGGAACGCTACCTGGCCGGGGGAACTGCAAAATTTTCTGGAAGGTGGGGGATCAGCACTGCTGGCACGCATTTTACCGCATCTGATAATACGCGGGTGGCAATTTTCCCGCATGGACATGGCCGCGCACGATATGCGCCGGTTTTTGCAGGAGAAATGTGCGGCCCGGAGTGAGACAGATTCTGCTGAACTGCGCTGTCTGCCCGGTCAGAAACTGTCAGAAGGGCTACAGGAGATGGCAACGCTGCAGGCCCATGCAAAAGAGATGTCGGGCCAGTTGGAAAAGGCTGTCAAAACCTTGGAAGTTCACCGCAACAACACAGAACGATATTGCCGGAATCCCTGGTATTGCCTTTTAAAAGTTTTTTAACGGACTGGCAGGCCCGGTACCGGACAGTGAGGTTTCTGAGTCATCCCATCGTGCTTCTGGGGTTTGTCTTTCTGATTCTGTGACCTGTTCTCTGGTTTCTGATCAGAACGGTGGCAAGAAAGGTGAGATTCTGGTGGTTATGGCTGCGGAGGCGTTGAATCTTAAAAGAAACTCCTCATGGAAAGCGTCGATATGAAACTTCAATCAAATATGGCAGCAGTTAAAAAAGATCAAAGCAGTTGAAATAATTATGATCATGTCGCAAAATCGGGAGACAGAATTTGTTATCTGATGAGAATGGCAAAACAAAACTCAGACCTGGTAAAAGGAACTGCAAGCATATTGCCAAGCATTTAAAAGCTTTTCAGGAGCTGGATCCGAGCATGACCCTGGATGATATTATTGATCTGGGAATTGAAATCGCAGGCGATATCAGAAATTATTTTAAGACGAAAGGCGATAACACGGCATTCAGAAAAACTGTAAATATCGGAGGTGAAACCGTAAGGGTGAGAGCGGTTCTGAACAGGAACAGACGCCTCCGCACTGTTTTTGTCGAAAAGGAGTGATCATGCTGAAAATCAGTTGGAAACTTGACAATGAAGACGGACCCGATCCGGTTGATCCGACAGGTGAGTTATATCTTTCATCAGGAGTATCCGGATTGATTTTTGAAGAATATACTTATCTCGACAGTTGGTTTGACGCACTGGCTGACGGCTTTTTGGCGGCCAAAAAAGGTGATCCCGGGATCATGGAAATATTGGAGGAGCCTGATGCCCTGAAATTTGAGCCGCTCGGTCACAGAGGGGTCAGAATTGCATACAAGGATCAGAAGCTCGAAATAAGAGACACGGATCGTGCCTTATGCATACTCCGACAGTCAGTCAGGACGTTTCTTTCGGAATTCGGGGGAGATGGTGATATTTTAAAGAACAGGCTGCTGATCAGATTGAAAGATTTCAGTGAAAAAGAATTCCGGTCCGTTTATAATGCTGAACCAGAAAAGAATTCAGATATGAACTCTGAACTCAGGGTTGCATAACATAATAACATAAGGGAGTGCGGAAATGGAGCCGCTAGGCGGAATTTTCGCATTTTGTCAGACGCAAAAATTCCGCCTAGCGGC
>JAOZLU010000993.1 GCA_029934695.1 Desulfobacterales bacterium
TTGATGCTGGATGTTTGATGTTTGATGCTGGATGTTTGATGCTGGATGTTTGATGCTGGATGCTTGATGCTGGATGTTTGATGCCTGATGGCCGAAATCACTGAGTTTTGGATTTGTCCAGGCAATATCCGGGCAGGCTTGGATATAGAATGAGGCGATTTCTTTCTGGATATTCCTGTCGTTCAATCCGTGATACGCGAGATAAAAATTTGTGGATCCGACCTGCTTATGCGGGTCCGAGAGTGTGATCCTCTTATTTCTCAACGATTCTATTTCTTTGATCACTTTTTCCCTGTAGTATCCGATCTCCTCCCTTGATTCATATATGACAGGAAGCATCAGGGCTTTCCTGACTTCTGTCCCGGAGTCCGGTCTTATCTTTAAACTTTTCTCGCAGCAGGAGACAGCCTCGGCCAGTTTGCCCTGATAGATATAGGCGTTTCGCATATTATCATACGCGAGGGCGTGGTCCGGCTTTATTTTCAGTGCATTCTGATAGCAGGAGACTGCTTCGTCAAATTTGCCCTGATCCTGGAATGTATTCCCCAGGCTCACCCAGGCAACAAAATTGTCCGGTTTCAGTTGCAATGCTCTCTGACAGCAGGCAACGGATTCGTTGAGACTGCCCTGATCTTTTAACACAGTTCCCATGTTATTGAATGCGTCAGCAAAGTCCGGTTTCAAGTCCAAGGCTTTCTGGCAGCAGGAGAGCGCCTCACTGAATCTGCCCTGATTTCTGAGGGCAGCTCCCATGCTGTTATATACCTCGGCATAGTCCGGTTTTATCTCCAAGGTTTTATGCCAGCAGGCCATTGCCTCATTGAATCTGTCCTGATCTCTGAGGGCAGCCCCCATATTGTTGTATGCCTCAGCATAATCCGGTTTCAACTGCACAGCGTTTTGGTAACAGGAGATGGCATCATCTGTTTTGCCGGCATCTTTGAACGCAGTGCCCATATTATTAAAGGCTTCAGCATAGCCCGGCCTTATCTGTAATGCTTTCTGATAACAGGAGATGGCTTCATCCGGCTTGCGCTGATCCTGAAGCGCAAATCCCATGTTGTTGTATGCGTCAGCAAAGTCCGGTTTCAACTCCAAGGCTTTTTTGTAGCAGGAGATGGCTTCGTCAAGTTCGCCCTTTTCCTGGAATACAATCCCAAGATTGTTGTGATAATTCGGATACCCGGGACTGATTCGGATGGCCTCATAAATCAGATCCGCAGCAATATCCTTCTTCCCCGTCTGATGAGAAAGAACGCCCAGCAGATGTAACGCATCCGAATGATCAGGACTTATTTCAAGTATCTTTTTATAACAGTCCTCAGCCTGCTGAAACTGCCCGGCCTGGTGATAGCTGACCGCTTTTTTAAATCCATTTTCCGTATCCGACAAAGGTTTATCTGAAGAGATATTCCCTTTCATCAATTTTTTATTGCCGGATGATCTTTTCTGCTTTTTTGCTTTTTTCTTACGAGTCATCTGAAGACTCCGCTTTGACAATATAAGATAGCTCCGAAGTTTTGGAAAACTCCGACAGGATCACTGAATGAAACCTGCTGTATAAATCCGATTCCTTAATTTTGCAAGAAAAAAATTGATTCTGACAGATTTTTTCAGAGCCAATTCTCCGTATTCTTTATGGATTGGTGTCATATCCATATATCTGCCGAATTTTGCAGAAGGGCGGGATTCAGGACGGCTTTTTAAAAAGGTCTCTTTTTTTCAAAAAAAGTCTTGACAGCGATGTCAGCCGGTGATACATTCGCCGGGT
>JAOZLU010000402.1 GCA_029934695.1 Desulfobacterales bacterium
CGACATCAATGCCACCTGGATGGAATATCTTGATTCCGCGTTCTCGAGAATCAACGACACGCATGCAAAGGACATGGTTCTGTATCTGTCGAAGAACAGGCACAGATACGTCCGCCGGAAGGAACTCAAGGAGAAGCTGGGCTTGGATATCACCGACCTGGAGCTGGAGAAGAAGTTCAGGGCGCTGTACCGTGCCGATATTATTGAGGAGGATTACGGCCGTTACAGGGGGGTTCAGGACAACATCTTCGACAAAGTCTTCAGACGGACCTATTCGGATGACATTGACAGGTTTATGACAGAGGATGCCCCGGGCGAATACAGGGCCCTGTTTGAAAAATTGGAGCGGAAATATGAGAGGCTGAGGGGAGAGTACGGCCGTTACAAGGGGGCCTTTGCCGAGTTCATGCTCATTCACCATCTCGCCTCTGATGCGTCCGGAAACAATGAACTATATACTTCCATGATGAGGAATCTGCCGGATGACTTCAGATTTGTCTCGTACAAACGTGTCTGGTCCTATCATTCTCCGCCGCTGCACGAGCCGGGTTTCCAGATTGACGTGTTTGCCCGGGCAGAGGAAGCGTATTCCCTCATCGGCGAGGTGAAGCACCGGAAGGCCAAGTTCACTGTGAAGGAGGCCGGTGAGTTCATAATAAAGGCTGAAGCGCTGATGAAACTTGAAAACGTGGACAGGGCGGTCCTGTTTGTCTTCTCCACCGGCGGATTTTTCAAAAATACCGTTGAATATCTGAAAAAGCACGGCATCGCCTGGACAAGTGATGCACGGTGGCTGGAAAAGGGAAAAGGGATTGCCAATCCGGGTCGGAAGATTCAGGAGGGAAAGGTCTGAACCGCAGATTCTCACAGATTATACGGACTGCACTGGTTAAACAACTCTGTAAAATCCTTATTGATCTGCGAAAATTTGCGGTTCAGGTTGTATGGTCGGCAATCCTCTGCCGACTAATGGGTTCATATTATCTGCTGTTCACCACCCGCATAATATCAAGAATGGTGATACAACTGTCACCATCCAGGTCATAGAATGGAACATATCCATCGTCGCCTTCGCATACATTCCAGAGTGCGGAGACTGCTCCGATGTCCGTGTCGTCAATCTCGCCGTTTCCGTCGAAATCGTAGGGGCCTGCGGGAGATTCGTCCGCCTGGCTCACATCAATTCCGAGTCCGTCGCCGGCATCATAGACTGCGACATCGGTTACAAGTGTCTCATGCGCTCCGAGTGTGACGTTTTCGCTGTCTTCGGACAGTATGCCGTCCTTGCCCTGATGCTTCCGCACGGTCAGCGTGCCGCTCTCATCCTGTTCGCTGCGGATCACGAGGCGGTAGTCTCCCTCTGTGAGCGAGGGGAGGCTTACGAAACAGTATCCGTCAATGTCGGTGCCGAAGGTCGCTCCGGGAATATGTCCGCCGGGCTGGCCGATCATGCTTCCGTCGGGCGAGTATGCCAGAAGTTCCGCGTCTGTGTCTATGTCTGCGGAGAGCCATACTGTCTCCGGTCCGACAATTCCGGCATCCAAGTGTTCCATGATGGTTTTACCCAGTTCGGTTTCCGCTCTCCAGTCGAACCAGTTGTTCCTGTCACGTCTGGCCCGGCTGCGTCTGTCCGTTCCTGTCAGAGTGTCTATTGACGGAACATCGTCAATTGTCGCTCCGGTGATCCTGATGATCAGGTCGTTGTAGTCCCTGTCGCTGTTGTCCGCGCTCATATCCTCGTAGGAGAATGCTGTGCCCATGCCGTTGACATCGGCGATCTGGCCGAGGTACATGCCGTGGGCCGGGTTCGTTGACACCAGTGAGAAGAGCGGGCGGAGATGAGAATTTGCGGTTCCCGGATTGTTCGCGAGGGCCTGGAATGTTCTGTTCGGAACCAGGATGGTTGCGAACCAGTCACCGGGTCTCATTTCAAAGCTTTTCACGCCGCTGTATTCTCCGCTGTTCCAGTTTTTCGTCTCTCCGAGAGAACCGCTGAATCGTGCGCCTTCGGTCGGGTCGGAAAGGATTATGTGGCCTTCCTCGCTGTCGGAGAGGACACGTCTGACAGCTTCGGCGATGAATGCTTCGGAACCGGGTTCGAGGTCTTCCATGCCTTTCAGGCTGAAGATACCGAGTTCGCCTTTGTATGCGCCGCCGTCGTAGAGCCAGTCGATTTGGATAACGCCGTCTGATTCGACGGTGAAGACGCCGGCTTCAAAAACCGATGGGGAAGCGCATTCCTGAGAAAACCCTCCATATCGGACGCTGGCCTGAGAATTATTATAAAAGCCAAACTGACCTTCTGGAAAGCTTCCTCTGTGGTTGAAAATGGTTTCCCCACTTCCAAAGGCGCCACCAGCTATATCTATACGAGCATAGTTACTTGTATATGCCAATGTAAGCTTGTATGTTGTATAATCCGTCCATCCTGTTCCCAGATTTGTTGCCAGCACCTCATATCCTGATCCGGAAACTTGGTGTTTCCACGGGATGTTCGATTCCCCTCCGGTCACATGAGCCAAGACGAATCCTTTAACTGCACCTGTTTGACTGAGTTGCTTCCAGGAAAACAGATAAAAATCATTGATATTTTTAAAACCGAACACAAATCCGACAAAGTCATCATCTTCGTCAGTTTCGACTTCAAATTCTCCTTTGAAAGTCCTGTCAATGAAAAATTCCGGGCTGACGAACAATGATGATCCGCCGTAAACACTATTAATGGTCTGAAGCACCGATTTCCCATCTTGAGAAACAACCCAGTTCCCATTAGCGTGAGTACCTTCCTGTGTCCATGTGTTCATGTCAACGGCAACAGGTTCGCAATCAGGATCATCCTGCCCATCTGTCACGCTTATAGACACCGTGACATTCTGATCTTCAACAGAGAATTCCTCGCTGGTGAAGGTATAGCCGTCTTTGATACCAGTGATAGTGTAATCGCCATCATTCAGCGCAATGATCTTCCATCGCCCCTCATCATCTGTAACGGTTGTGATGTCATTCATGTTCACCGTAACCACGGGAATGGGATTGTTGTCGCTGTCTCTGATTATGCCGGAAGCAGTGTAAAGCGTTATGAGTTCGCAATCTTGTCGTGCAGTTCCCCGAGCATCTCTTCTCGATGATCTGGAAGAACTTATTCTGCTCCATCTCCTGGTTTTTTTTGCAAAAAACTGAACTTTGGCGGCTGTGTTTGCCACTTTGTCCGCATACGAACGTATTTTGTCCGAATAGCCAACCACTTTGTCTGCAATACGCTTCACTTTATGGGCATAAATACCTATTGTATCCGAAATCGTCGCCACTCCGTTTGCAAAGCCTGATATTGCACATGCAATGGGACAAAGCGGTGGAAAAATTGCACCAATGGCAAGCGCACCTGCTCCGATAGCCCTGAATACCTTGCTGACAACCGGTGCGGCTTTGGCAACATAACCTGCCACTTTGCTGACGAATTTACCCACTTTGCCCACAAATTTTGCAGCCTTGCTGACAAACTTTGCTGTTTTCTTGACAAATCCTGCGACTTTGTTGACAACCTTTGCCGCTTTGTTTACAAATTTTTTAACTGTTTTTGAAAACCATCCTCTGGCTTTTTTATTAACGTCGTAGCAATTTCCATCCTGATCTGTAAGTGTGTAACTGCCATCCGAATAGAAGGTGGCTCTCAAATCAGGAAATTCCGCATCCGTAACCGTGAAACTGTCTTCTGCCTCGTTATAAACAACCTCCACACCCGGGAATTCCGCATCCGTAACCGTATAAGCCCCATATTCATTAATGAGAGCAGTCATCCCTGGAAATGCTTTATCCGTAACCGTCTGGCTGTCATCAGAATTGAGCGTGAGGGACATGTCAGGGAATTCTTCGCCATCCGTAATGGTCTGGGTGCCGTCGGCGTTGGCACTAAGTGCCATGCCGGGGAATTCCTCATCTGTAACTGTCTCCCTGCCATCAGAGCTGATGGTATAAATTGTTCCGGGAAATTCCGTATCCGTAATGGTCTGAGTGCCGTCCGGGCTGCTGTTAATCACAGTTCCTGGAAATTCTGTATCCGTGACGATGTAGCTGTCCTCATTAATCGTCACCTCTGTCGTGGGAGATGCCGGGTCTTTGAATGTGTAACTGCCGTCATCGTTGGGTCTGGCTGTTACTGAGATAGCTTCACCTGTGTCGGTAAGGTTCTTGCCTGTGGTGATGGTAAAGCTGTCTTCGACAGCCGAAGGATCGGGAATCACGACAACGGATGTTGCGCCGTTACTGCCGATATAACTGCCGTCTGCACCTTCAGAAATTTTCATATCTCCTGCTGTCCCATTCGGGTCAGAGCTGATAATCATCTTGTGTTTACCGCTGCCAGAAAAGGTGATGCTGTCATCAGTACCAGGAAGCGGCAACGGATCATCATTGCTTTCCCTGGGATTCGTATCTCCGCCGTATTCCGCAATATTGGAATATTCATCATTATCCGGGTCTTCTCCGGCATCATCTGAAAGCGGATTCAGACCATATCTGATTTCCCATCCGTCAGGCATACCGTCAGCATCAGTATCTGCATTTTCAGGTTCAGTCCCGATTTTTTTTTCCTGGTAATTGTTCAGTCCATCATTGTCTGAATCTTGCAAATCCGTTTCAGAAGGCTTGACATAAGCTTCTATTTCCGTAGTTGCCGAAACTGTCGGATCAGTCATTGACGTGGCTGTCACCGTAATTGTCGTGCTGAAACTGGAATCTGTCGGGAAATTTACATTCAGGCTCAGTTCCTTTGTCAAGAGACCGCCCATGGTGACATTATAAGGTAGCCCGCCTGCCCACCAGCTTTCAGAATTCGTCACGCTTAATGCATAAGTATCTATTGTCGGTCCGATATTGATGAGTTTCACCGGAACTTTTACCATGTTTCCCGGTTCTCCGGCAATACTCCTGCCCGCGGACAGTGCCACCCGGTAAAGAATTTTTGCTGTGCTGATTACTACATCCGGTGCATCTGCAAGACTTTTGAAACTCACACCGGGATCCAGCAGAATATCATCTGCAAAAATCTCAATTTTTTCACCAGCCTTGAACACTTTGCCGCTGAGACCTCTCAGATCAACTGTGCTGCCTTTGCCCGCGGCAATGGTGATTCTCTTGGAAGCCGTAACCGCGCCTTGTTTTAATTCACTCAGATCAATGCTGCCGCCGTTGTCTGTGTAAATTTCAACATCGTCAAAACCTTTAATACTCAGATTGCTGCCTGCTTTCAGTCTGACAGGGTCCCAGTGAAAGGAACTGCCATCCTGACCTTCCATGGGAGAGGCCACATTATTCATGATCAGATCGGCATCACCGCCCCTGCCTGCATGTGCCATTCCAGGCTGAGATTTGGAATCACCGCCATTCCCGAGTACAATCATTCCCTCGTTCATTGACTGATTGCTGGGATCAAATGCATTTGTAATGATACGCGCCACACCGCCGTCTCCGCCTATGGTGTGTGCATGGCATCCGAAGGCATCTCCTCCGTCTCCGGAACGAATGAGCGCACCTTCATTGATGGTGGTTGTTGAAAAAATCTCCACGCTGCCGCCGTCACCGCCGAATCCGGGACAGGTCCACGGATCGCAATCTTTTCCTCCTTCATCGCCGCCTCCGTTACCGCCATGAAGGCTTCCGGTCGAATCATTGACAAAAAGCGTGGCCCATATTTCAATGCTGCTGCCGGACGTATCATAGTTTCCGCAATCGCCCTTGACACCATCCTTGCCAAAAATGTCGCCGCTGTTATGGACAGACGAAGCATGAATTCTGACCTTCGCGGGAATTTGCCATTCAGCATTGTCACCGCTCCATATTATACCTCGGTTGCAAAGTCCTCCTTGACCCAAATCAATTGAATTCGGGACGGTTATCTCATGTCCGCTGATCCGCACCCATTCGCCGAGAGCGGGCACTGTTCCTGTACTCCAAATATTCGGATCGCTCCAATTCCCACTGTCAACAGACTCCACAGTCGGTACAACTCCGCAGGCATCCTGTGGAGGAGGGGGAATAGGACCTCTGTCTGTGACACCAAAATTCACGGTGAGTGTTTGGGTGGCATCAGCTTGTACAGTATGGATTACCGTTCCCACACCATGCACGGGCGAGGTTTGTCTCCATCCATTAAGGATGCCGCTCCATACAGTAAACGTGCCTGCGTTAAGATCGGTGATGGAATAATGGCCGTTTGCATCGGTCTTGATGGTGTGATTTATCGCAGTATTATTTTCTCTGACATAAATGTTGTGATTTACAAACGTCGGCTCGCCGGCATCCTTAACGCCGTTGCCGTCCAGATCATGGAACTTGAAGCCCTGGATCGTGGCTGCATAGCTTACGCCTGCAAATGCCAAGCTTGCCAGAGCCAATGTAAAAATACACAGGAAAAAAATCGCTGTTTTTTCGCTTCCTGTGCTGTCCGAGTGCATTTTTTGTTTGGAATTCATTGTTATTCCTCCTTAATCAAAAAAACATTTGAGTTACATTAAAAAATATTAAAAATTCAGTCTTTAGTTTTTACCTTATTATTTAGATTTATTATCACCTCCTTTCATTACGCTTTGAACCGCAGATTAAAACAGATTACTCGGATTCCGCTGATTCA
>JAOZLU010000994.1 GCA_029934695.1 Desulfobacterales bacterium
TTGTATGGGAACGAGACTAAACGGGCGGCGTTTTTGTTTTTTTAACCCTTTATTGTGTAAGGAGATATATTATGGGTATCAGCATCAGTATAACTGCCGGTAAAGACCAATCGGCATCAGCAGTAAACGCATCAGGAAGCATACAGCATGTTGTTACGGACGAGGAGAGGACGACTTTCAAGCTTGACGATGAACAGCTTAAAAACGCCGTCAATGCGTACTTCGGCAAGAGGCCGAACGACGCGTATCTCCACAGTCCTACTCCGTGGGACGACCTTTATAAGAGGTACCATTGGAACCAAGTCCAAACGATCGTGGTCGTCCAAAGTGCGGAGATTCTTGAGATCACATCAGAGCCTATAATGCTCAAGAGTCAGGAATTCGTAAATGGGAGCAGTGTGGCGGCCACCTTCAATGTTGGTCTTACGGACTCAGTAAGTGACACAACGTCGTCCACCTGGAGTAGTGGGGGCGTACTTACGATCGGCCAAAAGATCACGTACAGCATCTCGTTTCTCGGCACTGGTGGCGGAGGTGAGACATCACTATCGTACAGCCAGTCTTGGGGAAGCGGAGGTCAGGAATCGAAAACGATCACTGTAGGTTCATCTTCCGGTGTGAGTGTGAGGCTTGACCCCGGCGAGTCCGTGGTCTCTGAACTTTCTGCCAGCCGAGGCGTGATGAGAGTCCGAGTCCGATATAACGCCTACCTTTCCGATACCTACCCCGGGGGTACGGCTGTGAACTACGACCCCAGGTATAAGGGCCACCACTTCTGGTGTTTGGACATCGGCAGTGTTATGTCCGCAGGGGACATCGCAAACTCTGTACAGACAACTGAAGACATAGAGATTGGCTATTACTCCAACTCTAAGATTGAGCTGAAAGATAAAATGACGGGTACCTTAAAGGCAACCTACTTCATGGCCGACATACCTGGTCATTAGCGAATAGCCGATCAACATCTGGCAGAGTGAAGTTTTTTTGAACCAAAACCGGCGTGACAGACATTCTCACGCCGGACTTTTCTGTGAAGAGGAAGCCATCATGCGGACACAAAATTTTTTTTATTCAGTATTTGTGACTTTTCTTGCGCTGGGGCTCGGTCTGTCATATCTTAGTAATGCAATTGGGGCGGATTGTGATAGTGGGTATTTGGCTAATCCTACTAATTGGGGTAGTGTGTCGTGGTTATGTTCTCATATTCCAAACAGCGGTGATGATGCGTTTGTAGGAGGCCCCGATCCGCCTATCACCGTTACCCTTGACCAAGATATTGTCATTCAACGTCTTATGCTTTCCCCAAACGCCACGCTCAACGCCGGCAGTTACACCATAACCCTAAGCGGTGCCATACCGACTCAATTTACTGGTACATTCAACGCAGGTACCAGCACCGTAAAATTCAGTGATGCGGATCACACCGTGAACTCCAGTTTCACCCTGTACAACTGGCAGTGGGAAACGCCTCTGACCGCACCCCGTACTCTGACCATCAACGCCGGTGAGACAGTGAGCAAAGCCGCAGGCGGGACTTTCAATCTCGACGGTACGGCGGCTAATCCCGTGAGTTTTGCGGGAACGGGAACAATCACACCTCCTATAACGGTGAATAATTGCAACAACAGTACAGTAACAGGAGTAACGTGTATTCCGCCCGCCCCTCCTGCCCCGACCGTAACCTCTGTGAGTTCCACAACTGCCAATAGTTCATACAATTCAGGCAAGGTCATTTCTGTCACCGTCACTTTTTCAGAAGCTGT
>JAOZLU010000403.1 GCA_029934695.1 Desulfobacterales bacterium
GGTTGCGCTGCGCTCCGCCCACCCTGCATCTCAGTGTCTGGTGGGTTGCGCTGCGCTCCGCCCACCCTACATCTCAGGGATGTTCTTTTTTAGAAATCGCCTAAGTTGTGGTACTAGGAAAAAGCCGGGTTTCTTTTTTGTCCTGTACACAGATTATCAGACTGACAGGCGAGAAATCCGGCTTTTCTATTTTGGCATACCTATCTTCTCACAGCACGCACCGAGCCGCATTTCAGCAAATCTGCCTGATCTTTGTTCCATGCAGTTTCTCTTTCAGATGTTACGACATGTGCTTTTTTATTCCAGCCGTGCCAAATAATATCAGATGTCCAATACCATTTCGCGCTGCCAGAGGGAAAAAAAGGTCTGGTTTTATATATCCCCACCAGTTCATTTGCATCGGGAATCCGCCAGTTATCATACCTCCCGGTTTTTAACCGTTTCACATATTCGACAGCGGTCTGATGATCCACGCACCGGCCAAGATCAGTGGAAGAATCAAGTGCGGTCCACATCAGACCGGTTTTTTTGTCGGTAATCGTACCGTTCCCATTCGCCACAAACCGTCCGCTCGTCTTTCTGACAAGCGATCTCATCCTTTTCAGTTCTTTCCCCATTCTTTCCTTCCTCGCCCGGTCTGCCCTTATCCGCTCATCTTCAACTGATTTTTCCCGTTTCAGTCTGTTTAAAATGGAGGTTGCATCTCTGATGTGACTTCCTGAAGAATTCTGCCTGATATATGCTTCCAGTTTTCCTATTCTCTTGGTCAGACTGATTCGAAGATTTTTGCTGTACGCAACGATTTCTCTCCATTCTCTTTGTCCCCGCGTTGCTTCCAGGTGTTTGTCTTCACGCTGTTTCTTATGCTTCAGCTGCTCCAATATCACATCAGCTTCTTCTGAATACCTTCCGGAAGGATTTTGCCTGATATATCTTTCCAATTTCTCAACTCTGTCCCCCAGGGTGTTCATAAGGTCATTGCTGTAAGCAAGAAGCTCCTCCCATTCCTTTTCTTCCCGAATATATGTCTGATGCTTTCTCTCCAAGTCGGCGATCTCTTTTGAGACAATCTCTTTAACATAAGAAGGAGCTTCGGGATTTGCAACCAGATACTCCGAATATATCTCCTTTGCCCCCAAATAATCAATACCTGTCTGCGCTGCTTTCTCTTTCATACCTGCCAGATCAGTTTTATAGCCTATTCTCTTGCGATATTTCACCTGCAATCCTGCCGCGTCAGATGCCTGTTCCGTGCCGCCGAATTTCTCAATAAAGTCGTCGCACACTCGGATACACGCTTCCCATTCACGCTGTTTCTCACAGAGAGCCACATTCTTTTTAAAAGTCCTGTGATATTCTCCGATCATATTTGCGACCAGTTTCTTCACATCTTCTATGTGCCTGCCTTCAGGATGCTTTGAAAAATATTCATTATACCCCTTGATTTTTTCAGCATAATTTCCCTGATCAGCGGCTCGCAGGGTCTCATAATCCCTGTCATCAATCAGCCCGGGGAGTTCGGAAATCTTCTTTCTGATCTCACCTGTATATGTGCCTTTGGGGTGCTGTTTAAGATACTGCCCATAAACAGCCTCTGATGCTTCAAATTTTTTGTCTGCATTCAGTTTTTCAGCATCCCTGATGACAGCTTCAAAATCCTGTTTTTCCTTATGCTTACGGATATCCCTGATTTTCATTTTAAAGGTCGCAGCATATTCCGTTTCCCCGTAACGGTTTATGAAATCCTGAAGCACCTTTTCTTTTTTTCCCAGGGACTGCTGACTCTCCAGGCTTGTCAGGGCGGTCTGATAGGCGTTTTTTATACGATTTGCCTGTATAACGCGCCCTGAGATGACAATGACACCGACAATGACAAGAATGGCAGAAAGCACCGATCCGCAAAGAATCCAAAAGCTTTTTTTTCTGGGATTCAGTTCGACAGTCCATTTTTCCAGAAAGGTCACTTTCTTCTTGTCAAGGATGATCCATTTCTTTTTCTCCTTGATGATCCACTGATTGTTTCTGCAATATTCTCTGATATACTCGACAGCTTCCTCAACATCCATGCCTATTTTCATGGCTCTCTTGATGAGGATATCAAAATATTCGATCCGGATTTTCCCGTCTATTCCCGCAGCATTAATGTCCGAATCGAATTCCGAGAGATGAACGCGGCTTCTCGTCAGGTCGTACGCAGTCCGGCTCTCCTTTGACTTGAAGATCACGATACAATGTCCGACCAAGGCACCGCTTGCAGTGGTAATAGCGTTTTTCTGTCCGATTTTACGGATTTCAGTCTCTTTTTCCTTGGCCTTTTCCTGAAGAACTGGCAGTGCTGACTCAGGCGGAAGCCCCAGAAAATCATAGAGTGTTGATTTGTCAACAATCCTCAAATTGTCATTTATAAGTTTCTCAACAGATTTCTCAAGGGGTTTTGGCCCCTCGGCTTCCGGACTGCCTTTTTTCCTGACAGGACATTTTGCCCGCATGAGAATATCACCTTCTGCAAAACCGTATATCCTTGCCATCTGGGTAATGGCTTCTTCGGTGATGTATCCCACACTCTCGCGAAGATCAAGATATTTACCAATTTCCGAGAAAGTTTCCTCTCTCTTCTTTTCTATCCACTCCCGGACCTTCTCTTCCCCGATAGCGTATCGCTTTGCAAGCGCAACAGTCTTTTTTCCGGTGATGCCCCCCTTTTGCATGAGAAGCCTGATATCTCTGTCAATTTTGAAAAATTTCTCTCTTTTTTTTATCCGCTCACGGATTTTATCCTCTTCGACCGCATGTATCTCCGCCAGTCCGGCAACTTCCTTTTTGGTAACAGATCCCTTGCTCATAAGTATATCGAGGTGACTGTCGATTTTCAGGAACTTTACCTCCTCAGACTTGCGAAGCACTTTTTTCGCATTTCGGACTTCTGCTTCCCGGAGTTCATTATCCATCATAACCTTTCGGATTTCCGGAATCAGGCCGATATACTGTTTCGACTGGATTGCCTTTGTCGGATGATTGCGGTCCCGGCTCCACTGGGATTGTTTTCTTTTTATGGCTTCTTCGATAATCTGAGGATCTTTTTCCTCGGGATCAACAGAAAGTCCAAGAAGCAGGTAATAATTCTCTCTCTCCATAATTTACCTCGTTTTGAATTTGGGGATTCAGAAATGAATTCGCCAGTTCGCCAATTATCAGGAAACTGTGATCTTCTGGCGCCGTTCTTTGGCAGTATCGAATTCTTCACCCTGGATGACTGAACGGGTTTTCACGACCGCCCTCACCGTTCGGCGGGATTCTGTAGGCTCAATGGCAGTAATTTCAAGGCGGCCCTCCTGATTTATTTTGAAAGTGATATCAATAGGGGTATCAGCCTCCAGTCCGGGAGGAAGATTGAGCACTGCCGTGCCAATGACGATTGCCTGATTGGGAGTGGAGATGGTCTCGCTGCTGTCGTTTTCCATGATCTGGATGGAAACCGCTTCCTGATCGTCAATTGCTGTTCCGAAAGTCTTCGTGATAACATTCGGGACATCGGTATTTTTAAGAATAAGGTTAAAGACGACTTCCGCGTCCTTTGAGTCATGTGCGATGATACCGAAGCTCTTGCTCGTCACATCTTTGATCTTGACTTTGGACCTCTTAATGTCGGACAGGCTGTACCCTGTATCTTCAGCCACCAGTTGCTCGACTTCTTCCAGCACATTGTCGAGTTCCGTGTCATCTCTGGCTTCCTCAATTTTTTCAATTGTCTTGCCGGTTTTCGCTGTGACCCGTTTTTTCATCCCCTCATTGATGGCGAGCTTCCATCCGTAGATTGCTGCACCTTTGGCCACTGCCTCATCAGGATCAAAAACCTTTGGTTCCGTGGAAAACTCCTGTTTGACCCGGGCCGCAACCTGGGGCATCCGGGTTGCTCCGCCGACCAATATGATTTCATCATAGTTCCAGTACCCTTTCTTCTTTGCTTCCTCAAGCATTTCATGAGTGAGGGCAACAGTTCTCTCAATCAGGTCCTGGGTGATCTCTTCAAATTTCTGCCGTTCCAGCACGATCTTCACCCTTTCCCCGCCGTGCGTGATTAACACAGGAGTTTTATCCCTGTGCGTCAGGACTTTTTTCGCTTTTTCAGCAGAGAGAAGCAGGTCCTGACAGGTATCAGGGTCATCCAGGATATCCTCATCTGACTTGGTGGCGTTCTGAAATTCCTGCAGCAGATAGGCCACGATACGGTCGTCCCAGTCCTTACCCCCGAGATTATGGTCACCGCCGGTGCAGATGACCTCAATGGCACCCGACTGGATGTCAATCATGGTGATGTCAAAGGTTCCGCCCCCGAGGTCATAAACCAGCACCACCTTCTCCTGAGAGGGGGCGACGGAGCCATAAGCAATGGCGGCCGCAGTAGGCTCATTGATGATCTGGCGGACATTGTAGCCGGCAATTTCACCGGCCTTACGGGTGGCTTCCCGCTCGTTGATGCCAAAATACGCTGGACAGGTAATCACCACGTCCGTAATCTTTTCATTCACATTCTGTTCAGCGTCCTGAACAACTTTCCTTATGACAAAACTTGAAATTTCCTCCGCACGGAAACTCTTTCCTTTGTATTCAAAAAGAAAGTCGGGTTCACCCATGGCCCGCTTCACAAAACTCACCACTTCATTGGGATATATTTTGGAGCTTTCTTTGGCCACATCTCCGACAACGACATTCTCTCCGTCAAAAAAGACCACTGAAGGTGTTATATGCTGGTTGTCCGAATTAGGGATAACAATTGGTTTGCCGTATTCATCCACGACAGCAATGGACGAATAGGTTGTGCCGAGATCAATTCCGTAAATTTTTTTTATTTTCTCGTTCATCATAACTCCTTTATGGCTGAAGGGGCTTAGGATTAATTCCTCAACTTCCCAATTCATCAATCTTCATTTTTATACATATAAACTGCCACCATTTCCGGACGAATCACTTTGTCTTCCCATTCATAGCCCGGACGCAGACTTTCCGCAACGGTTCTGTCTTTGGATTTGTCTGATGTCTCGTATGTCTTGAGCACCTTCTGCCGGGCAGCGTCAAAGGTGTCTCCTTCGCAGGTGTATGTGTTTATGCCCTGCCGGTAGAAAAGATCTTCCAAATCTGAAGGGATACTTTCCAAAAGACTGAACAGCTTCACCGGGTCAATTTCCGAAGAATCCTGAGAACCATAATGGTCAGTCAGTTTTCTGGTGTTGTCAATTGTCTGAATGATATCCATAATGACAGATTTCAAATATTTTTTAAGGATATCCCCTTTGTAATCCTGAAGTTCCTTATGAAGTTTGTCAATCATTCTGTCCTTATGTGCATCGTATTTCAGCTTGCTTTGAAATTCCTCGTGCAGATGCTCCAGTTGCGTCCGGATTCCGGACAGATTCAAGGTCATTGCGTCGTCGGTTTCTTCCTCTGTCAGGGCCGGAAGAAAGTCCGGATCGGATCCTGCTTCGGTTTTAAGATATTCCTCCAGCAGGTCTAAATTATTATGCGGGGCTGCGCTGATATCCGTTCCGTCTGACAGGTTTGTTTCGTGTCCTTTTCCGGCTTGAAAATATGCCTGCGGCAGAGGTTTGTTGAGTATATCACTGATAATTGACACAAACCCTGTCACAGTGTCCTGGGACCCCCATCTGCATTTCCAGTCGATCTGCAATTCCAGGGTTTCGCCATCTTTTCTTACATATCTCCCGACCCAGGGAAAAGGGGCAAACTCTCCCAATGCAATTTTTGTCAGATAATCTGTCAGCTCATTTCGGTCTGAATCGGTCGCCAGCAGATCCCATATCTGATTTCCCTTCAGTTCCCCCTCTTCATAACCCAAAATCTGATACTGAATCGAATTCATGAAAGTGATGTTTCCGTAAATGTCTATTTCCTGAATTCCGTAGAGATTGGTTTCTATAAGTGCCTGATAACGCTGTTCAACCTCATTCAGTGCCTCTTCCATCTGAATGCGTTCCTCTGTGAGTTCCTGTTCCCGGGTTTTGTTGTCTTCATCATTCATTTTTATTTATTCCCTAATAGCAGCATCAGGGGATCAGAAACCGTACGATTACATATCTGGATTTCAATCAGAAAAGAAATTTTGAAACAAATAAGTTGCAAAGATTTTTGATCTGCCTGATATTATTTATTATTCATTTTGTTTGATATTATACAGGAACGGCCCTCTGCTGATTAATGGTTAGAAGAATTCCTTTTCAAACAGCAGATTATAAGTTAAAGACGCATAAGTGTCAATGGAAAAGGTATCAGATGCAGGCCGTCAAAAAAGATAAATAATGCCTTGACTGTTATTTATAATATGAATATATATTTCATATTTTATTCCAGATATTAGCATGAAAATTTATTCTTGAAAAGTTAAGTTTGTTGAAAAAATCAGCTTTTCAGGATATGGGCAAAAAAATTTTCTGATTAAGTACCCAGCCAAAAGTTTTCCGGGATTTTTTTCTGCTTTCACAAACCGCGGATGAACGCGGATGAGTCCGCGGCAGACAGGCCGTCTGCCTTCATCCGCGGTTCACAATGGGGAAAACTGTCTGATCCGTGATACAACTGCCTGAAAATATA
>JAOZLU010000995.1 GCA_029934695.1 Desulfobacterales bacterium
TCTGCCCGCAGTTCGGACTGCTCGGCCCGTGCAGCCTCCTGCATACGCAGTCCGGTCTCATGCTCGGCCCGCAGTTCGGACTGCTCGGCCCGCAGTTCTGCCTGCTCGGCCCGTCGTCTCACCTCCTTGTGGGAGGGGAAGACGTAATCATGATACACCTCGTCATCCGCCAGCCTGTCGAGCGGGGGCCGATCATAGAGATCAGAGACCCGGAACCGGAACCCGGGCAACACCGCGGACCGGACAACCCCGTCCTCCGTCAGGCTGATGGGCACATACATGCCCCGTCTGTCCAGACGGTAAAAGACCGTCTCTATGCCCCTCGCATCAATGATGTAATACTCCTTCACGCCGGCTCTGGCGTACTCATCCCGCTTCTCAACCGTGTCCCGTCTTATCTCCCAGGATGACGAGTGGGAGAGCGACTCGACGCACAGGTCGAAGGTCCCGGCATAAGTGCAGTCGTCGTCCCCCATCCTGACCGGGTTGTCGTCCCGCACCACAGCCAGGTCCGGTATGCGGTTCACGGTCTTGTGGGGAAGGAGCATCCGGAAGCCGATCTCAAGGCTGACGGCCGTTCCGACGGGATATGTCGTGAGATAGCAGTCCAGAACGGCGCAGAACCACCGGTGGCTCCTGCTTCCCTTGGCGTCGGACATTGGTATCACCTCCAGTCGCCCGTCGTTCCATTCGTAAACGAAGTCAGGGTCATGATAATATTTTTCCCAGTACTCCTCCTCGGGCACCGCCAAGCCGTCCTTTGACAGGACACGGCCCTCCCCGGGAAGCTCATCTTCATATATCCTCCAATGTGTCCGGCCATTTCGGGACAGTGCCTGCAACTCTTCCATGGATTTTCCTCCTCAGCCATGCACCAATCGCTTAAAATATACTCCCTTTTTTCATCACATAGAATTTATACATTCTCACATTTCTCAACGCAAAAGAAAAACTCTTATTTTTAATGACATTCACTTACCTATATTTTCTGAATAGCGAATCACTTCTTTTATTCACCACTCACCATTCATAATTAATTCTGCAAGCTGAATATCTTCCGGGGTGGTGATCTTTATGTTGAGGCGACTGCCGTTTATTATTTTAACCTTCTTTCCTATCCGTTCCACAAGGGATGCATCATCTGTCCCCACATATCCCTCATCTTTGGCAGTTTTGTATGCGTCCATTATCAGCTCATATTGAAACGCCTGGGGAGTCTGTGCAAGCCATATCGCCCCTCTTTTAAGCGTTTTGTCAATATTGCCTGATTTGTCTGCGTGTTTCAGGGTATCATAAGCAGGAATACCGAGAATACAGGCGCCAAATTCCTTTGCGCCGCTGATACACGCCATTATCTGCTCATGACGGATAAACGGTCGAACTCCGTCATGGATAAGGACGATGCCATTTTTCTCCTTGCCTCCAATCGCCAGAAGCCCGTTGTGGACTGAATCCTGGCGTTCTGCACCGCCGGGGACAAGGGTGACGCTGTCTTGAAGGCCAAGGGGGGAAAGGATGTTTTTATGGCAAAAATCAAAGTCTCCTTCAGGTGCGACAAGAAAAATTTTTTCTACCTCATCACATCTGCCAAACGGCAACAAAGTGTGACCCAGTATCGGACGAGTCCCCAGAGAACGATACTGCTTGCGGACCGGGCCGCTCATCCGGCCCCCTTTGCCGCCGGCAACGATAATTGCTGAAACCATAGGTTTTAGGTTTTAGGTTTTAGGTTTTAGGTTTTAGGTTTTAGGTTTTAGGTT
>JAOZLU010000996.1 GCA_029934695.1 Desulfobacterales bacterium
GATGTTTGATGTTTGATGTTTGATGTTTGATGTTTGATGCAAAAGACTTAATCTTATTTTGGTCCTGGGGGCTGAATTTTTTCCAGTCAAACTTGTAGCCTGATGAGTGCAGAACAGACAAGGATTTCAGCAGGTTCTCTTTTTCATCCGTGTCTCTTCTCAGTGTATCCACAATCAGATAATCCGTTTTCTTTTCACTTTCCACGTTCCACGTTCCACTTTCAAAACATTCATGAATGGAATCTGAAAGCACTGAATGGGGAGATACTTCAATAAAAATATTATGCCCATGTTCAATCATTTTCTGAACAGCGGATGCAAACTGTACTGGTTCACGGATGTGCCTTGCCCAGTAAACGCCGTCATAGTCATCTGCTTTGGTGCTGAGGGTTCCGTGAAACGAGGAGTATGCAGGGATTTTCGCAGGCTTGGGACGAATATCTTTCAGCGCGTATGTGAATCCGGGCAGATAAGGTTCGACCTGGGGGCTGTGAAAGCCCATATCCATTTTAAGAAAGCGGCAGAAAACGCCTCTGCTGTCCAAAGATGCTTTCACTTCCGAAAGTTCCTCGCCTCCTGATAAAACCGCTGATTTCGGGCTGTTGACCGCGGCCAGGGACAGACGCTGATCCTTTTTCAGTATGTCCTGCACATCATCCACCGGCAGGGCGACAAAGAGCATTTTTCCCCTGCCCTTTGCTTTTTCTATCAGAAGGCAATGTTGCCAGACCACTGTGACTGCATCTTCCAGACTCAGGATTCCCGCAGTGTAAGCAGCAGGAACTTCGCCGGCACTATGTCCCATGGCCGAATCAGGTTCAAGTCCCCAACTGCGTAGTAATTCGATAAGGCCGGTCTGAATGGCAAACGTGCAACGATGGGCGACTTCAATGCGCTTCATTGGCGAGTCTGACGCGTCTGCTGTAATATCTTCCATTACAGATTGCGCTGTATATCTGCCGAACAATCTGTCGCACGCCAGAAGCTTCTCCCGGAAAACCGGTTCTTTCTCCAGAAGCCTGGCTCCCATGTTTTTCCACTGCGCTCCCAGTCCTGAAAATACAAAGGCCACTTTTTTGTCAGCAATTGGCATAAGGTTTTTAAGATTCTTTGGCATTGGATTCAACCCCTTGTATATTTTATGGGTATTCGCCTTCCAGATAAATAAGTTACCGACACATATCTGCGCTGTCATGCGATTTTGCAAATTGCAAATTTGCCCATGGCAAGTTTTTTATTTGGCAATTCTTTACAGAAAATTTTTTGTTTAAATCCTTAATTCTTGAAAATCTGAACAGCACTGTTGTCAACAAAAAAAGACCTGAAAAATCTGAACTGAAACCATTAATACAAAAGAATTCAGCGATAGTCAATAACTGATTTAAATTTTTTTGGTAAAATGCATAAAAACTTTGGACTGATTTTATAAATATAAATCAACTGTCTGATTTATCATTAATTATCAATGGACGACATAATGCTTCCCATACTTTGAATACTTACATACCCTTCTTTGAATTATTTTGTCAACACTTTTTACAGAAATAATCATTAATTTTTTTACCGTTTTTTATTATACAGGAAATTGCAAAGCATTCTCGGCCATAAATTTTTCCTTGCTGAACTCAAACATGTAACGGTTTGAAAATCAGCAGGCTGTCATATCCCGGATATGTTTTTATAAGTATTTGATTTAATTTTATTTTATTTTCCACCAAACCAAGCGAATAGCTTAATTAATACCCTTTTAAAACTATGAT
>JAOZLU010000404.1:0-1520 GCA_029934695.1 Desulfobacterales bacterium
ATCCAACATCAAGCATCCAACATCAAGCATCCAACATCAAGCATCCAACATCAAATATCAAATATCAAACATCAAACATCAAATATCCAACATCAAGCATCAAATATCAAACATCTGACTTATGAAAATCACACTGACAAACCGTCTCCTGCTGTCTGATATCCCCGATAATCTGGAACAAATTCTCTTGGAAAATCTGAAATTTCTGAATCCCAAATGGCTTGAAAATGAGCGCATGGGGCGTTGGAACAAAGACACCCCGGAGTTTTTGACATTTTACACAGAAACAGAAAACAGAGGGCTTGCGATTCCAAGGGGGTATGCCCGGCAATTGATCCTTCTGTGCAGGCGTTATGAGGTGCCATATCAGATTGAAGATCAAAGGCGCGTTTTTCCCTTGATGGATCTCAATTTTACAGGCCAGTTAAAACCTTTTCAGGAAGAGGCCGTTAGGGTAATGCTTTCAAAAGAGTTCGGAACGCTGAGTGCGTCTGCCGGATGCGGAAAAACGGTCATGGCCCTGTATATGATCGCCCAGCGCAGACAGCCCGCCCTGATCGTGGTTCATACAAAGGAACTGGCGTTCCAGTGGGTGGACCGGATCGGCACTTTTCTGGGAATTCCCGCGGAGGATGTGGGACTTATCGGAGGAGGAAAGAAGATCATCGGCAAAAAAATCACGGTTGCCCTGGTCCAGACGCTTTATAAATGTGCGGATGAAGTCGCAAAGCATATCGGATATATGATTGTGGATGAATGCCACAAAGCCCCCAGCCGGACGTTTACGGAAGCGGTGACTGCTTTTGACTCAAAGTATATGATGGGTCTCTCCGCAACGCCCTGGAGACGGGACAAGTTGTCCGTGCTGATCTTCTGGCATCTCGGAGACATTCATCACGAAGTTGACAATTCCGAGCTGATTGAAAACGGGCATATCCTTCGGGCGAAAGTCATTATCAGGGAGACAAATTTCCAGCCGCACTATGATCCGGCCAGAGCATACAGCAAAATGCTTTCCGAACTCACCGCGGACGAGCATCGGAATCTCCTCATTGCCTCGGATGTGGCCAGGGAGAGTCAGGACAGCGGAGGTGTTATGCTGGTATTGTCCGACAGAAAAAAACATTGTGAAGTCCTGCTGTCAATCCTGAAAAGCAAGTTTGGCATTTCCGCGGACCTGCTCACAGGGGATTTGAGCAACGCCCAACGCCGGGATGTTCTTGTCCGGCTGAATCAGGGAGAAGTGAAGGTGCTGATTGCCACCGGCCAGTTGATGGGCGAAGGATTTGACTGCAAGGATCTGTCAACGCTGTTTATCACGACACCTATCCGGTTCAGCGGGCGGGTGCTGCAATATCTCGGAAGGGTCTTGCGACCGGCTCCCGGCAAAAAAGAGGCAAGGGTTTTTGACTATGTGGACAGCAACGTGGGACCGTTAAAATCGGCGGCAATTGCAAGACAGGATGTGTATGAGCATAGCGTGTGAGAGGGTTTCTGCTGGGGGCTGGTTGGGTCGGACC
>JAOZLU010000404.1:1620-6602 GCA_029934695.1 Desulfobacterales bacterium
CCCCGCCAGAACTCCGAAAAAAAAGGCGGTCAGTAAAAAAAGCTTGCAATCTCTGAAAAAAATTTATAATGCTGTGTCTTGAACTTAAACTCAGACCGACAACTGACTTGACAACCCCGCCGGAACCATAGCCTTGAACTCAGACGCTGTCGCAGATGAGTGTTCACGCCGGGATTCAGGCCAAGTTTAAGTCCAAGTTCGAGTTCAAGTTTGCAGGCATGTTCACAGGCTCCCCTAAATCCGTTATGATCAGAAATTTGCAAAATCATTTATGTAAGACTATATAATACACTATATGAAAAAGGAGGAAAAATGAGAACTGTTATTTCATCGCTTTTTGTCATCTCGCTGTTTTTGCCTGTATTTTCATCATTGCAGGCGGATGACACAGTAAAAGTTGCTGCAATTTTTGCTGAAACTGGTAAGGGGGCGTCAACAGGCAAAATGTTTTTTGACACGTCCCGATTTGCAATTGATGAGATCAACCGGGCAGGGGGGCTGCTTGGGAAAAAGATTGAACTGACAGAGCTTGATAACCAAAGTAAACCAATCGGCTCTAAAATTGCGGCTCAGAAAGCGGTTCAGGCGGGAGTAATTGCAGTTATCGGAGCGTCATGGAGTTCTAATTCTCTGGCTGCCGCACCCGTGCTTCAGGCCGCCCGGATTCCCATGATCTCCCCGTCTTCGACAAACCCCGATGTTACGCTTGTGGGCGATTACATTTTCAGAGTTTGTTTTCTTGATTCGTTTCAGGGAACCGTGATGGCGGATTACGCGTTTAAGGACATGAAGGCAGAAACATCTGCTGTCCTTATCAACGCAGACAGTCGGTACAGCGCGGAACTGGCAGATGTCTTCATAAAACGATTCAGTGGGCTGGGCGGGAAGATTTTGTTCAAAGACAATTATCTTCAGGATTCCGCAAATTTTTCTTCCCTGCTTGAAAATGTCAAGAAAAATCAGCCGGATGTTATTTTTGTTCCCAGTTACCCGAGAGATTCGGCATTTATTATCAGACAGGCGCGTAAAATGGGGCTGAAGACGACATTTATCGGCGGAGACGGCTGGAGCAGCCGCATGTATGAATATGCCGGAGAAGATATCCGTGGGAATTACTATTCGGCCAGTTGGCACAGGGACATCAAAGGTGAGGCAAATCAGGCATTTCTGGAAAATTATGAAAAAAAATATGGACTGCTGACCCGCGCAGCCGCCCCGCTGACTTATGATGCGTTCATGCTGCTGGCAGATGCCGTAAATCGGGCGAACACTCTGGACAGAAGTAAAATCCGTGAAGCCCTTGCATCAACAAAGAATTTTCAGGGAGCCACTGGAAATATCCGCATGAATCAAAACGGTGATCCTGTAAAATCTGTCGTTATTCTCAAGCTTGATAAAGGTACTTCCATTTTTGTCAAAACCTTTGTGCCTGAAAATTAAGCACGGCACAAATTAAAGATCATAGATGAAATAACTTCCCGTTTATGCTCGGAAAATACGAACATACCTGTCGGATTTGCCAATCCGACAGGAGCAGGAAATGGGGAAGTTATTTCATACTTGCTCTTAAATCATCTTTCATAAGTAAGTGGTAAATATGAAATTGAAGCTCCGACAGAAAATCAATTGTTCAATTTTTCTCACTTTTCTTCTAATTGCTGTCGTTTCCGTCGCTATTCAGATACCATTCCAACAGAAGCGTCTGCAAACCGTGATGGATAAGATTGAGATATTGTTGCAGACACTAGTGGAACGCGATATGGATCCATTGGCCAATGCCATTTTTGAAAATCGTGCTGAAGCCGTCAGAATCCGCCTGCAACAAATGCTGAAAGTGAAAGGCATTCTGTTTATCAGCGTGTTTGACGGTTCTGGAAAATTACTGGCTTCCGAGGGAATTGAGGGTATCCTCTCCGATGCTTCCGATATATCAGACATGGAAACACTCAATGAGGATGCGAAAATACATCAGGAAGTTCGCCAGGGACAGAAGACGCTCTGTTATTTCCGGGAAATTCAGGTAGTCGGAGAGCGGATCGGATTTATCCGGCTATATTATTCTCTCGCTGATGTGGAGAAAGAACAGCAACTCTCCTTTCTGATCTTCGGATTCATGTTAGGCACAATCTTACTTATCATGCTTTTATTATTAAACCTGATCCTGTCCAAAGCGGTCGTCAGACCGATTAAACGAATCACCGATAGTCTGATCCAAATCTCGGAGCGGGTTTTTTACGCTTCCGAACATGTGGCCGTTGCGGGTCAGTCTTTAGCTGCGGGATCATCAGAACAGGCAGGTTCTTTGGAAGAGACATCCGCAGTTCTGGAAGCATTATTCGGTAAAGTCCGGCAAAGTTCAGATAACGCCAGTACCTCAAATTTTCTTATGAAAGAAGTCAAATTGCTCACGGATGAGGCAAATAAGTTAATGGACGAGTTGAATGATGCTATGGAAGAAATTTTTCTGGCAAACAAAGAGACCCTGAAGATCGTAAAAAATATTGATGAAATCGCTTTTCAGACAAATCTGCTGGCCCTGAATGCTTCCATAGAAGCGGCAAGGTCCGGTGAATCCGGAGCAGGGTTTTCGGTCGTGGCGGAGGAGGTGAAAACTCTCGCCGCCCGTGCAACTGAATCCGCCAAAAACACTGCAATTTGTATTCAGGATATAGTCATAAAAAGCAAAAATGGATTGGAACTGACAGTAAAAACAAATCAGGCATTTGACAAGGTTATCAAACATGCAGACAGAGTGGCCCGGTTATTAGATAAAATCGCCACAGATTCTGACGAACAGTCTCACGGAATCGGCCAGATCAACCAAGCTGTGACGGAGATTGACAAAATTGTCCAGCAGAATGCGGGCGATTCGGAACAAACCGCCGAGGCATCAGAGGAATTGAAAGCCCAGGCAAAGCAGATGCGAAATTTTGTGCAAAAATTGGAAGCGATAATCGCATAAGCACTGGATATGACAGCAACGAGGTCAAGGAAAAAAATCAGCCCGTCGCAATTCTGTCTCTTTCGCGGGCAGTGGGAATGCGGAAACCTTTTTTGCTTCTCATGAAGCATAGTGCTTGTAACATATTGAAATTATTGAATGATGTATGTCCTGACATCCTTGCCGAATCGCTACTGATATGCGATGTCGAGAACAAATCTCCCCGCTGCAATTCCTGATCCCAGGCTGAATCCGTAAAAATTATCCGGACTCCCCTCAGCAGGCGCGGGGTCATAAAAAACGCCGCATCGCAACGGGATAACATATTTTGATCTGGAAAAAAGCTCCCACAACTGAGACTTCAGGGCATCCCAGTTGAATAAGTCCCCCGGGATTCCAGGAGGCTGCTGTGGCATCATCAGCCACGGCAATGAACGCGTTGCCCATTCCCAAGGCCCTTGCCCCCGAACCCACCGAATTGAAGGTTGACGGAATTTCAAGTCTCTGTACGCCTCCTGTGGCGGTGTCCGATGTCTGGGCAATGGCGGTACCTGAAATAAACGCACCAAGTACACTGAGACAAATCAGAAAAACGGACGGGGTTACAAACCCCGTCCGGCAGATGGATTCAGGGGAGACTCCCGCACCTGCCTCAGACATATCCGGCTGAACGTGCAGGTTTAAGCTTTGTGCCCCCTTTGTGTCCTTTGTGGTTAAAAAGGTGCGTATGTTGGACCATGCAAGAAAGGGGAAGACTGATCGTAAAATAGCGGAGATGATCCCTGATGAATTGAGAGATTACTGGGAAGAATACGGAGAACTGACTGCCGCGTGTTGCAGCGGGAGTCCGATATTATGAATGACATTTATCTTGGAAATAAGGACAGCCAATGAAAAATAAAACCGCATTTGCAGTAGGCTTGTTTATGATCGTCGGCATTGTCATCGCCATAGCAGCGATTATATGGCTGGGGATGTCCAATTATTTTGAAAAAGGGCAGAATTATGTTGCTTTCTTTGATGAATCTGTCCAGGGCCTGGACAAGGATTCCCCGGTAAAATACAGAGGAGTGTCCATCGGCCGGGTTCACAGTGTCGGCGTTGCACCGGACGGAACCCTGATAGAGGTCATTCTGGCCATAGAAGACGATGTGAGGCTTGAATCAGATATGTATGCCCAGCTTAAATCCGTGGGGATTACCGGAATCATGTTCATCGAAATTGATCGGAAAAAGGAGGGGAAGTCTGACTATTATCCGAGAATAAGCTTTTATACCGAATACCCGATCATCGTCACAAAGCCGTCCGGCATAAAAATGCTCATGGACGGAATGGATGCTGTGCTGGAAATTGTCAATAAACTGGATACTGAAGGGATAGCAGAGAAACTCAAGTCAGGTGCTGATAAAATCTACCAAGTTTTCAACGATGCCCAGATTGAGGAGGTATCCTCAAATCTCAGGTCATCAATCTCCAAAATTGACAAAATGCTGGATATCGAAAAATGGAACAGGATTATGGATTCTGTTGAAAATGCGGCTGCGTCTTTAAATTCCCTCACAGCCAATTCCAATGAGACCGTCAGCAACATTGACAAAAACGTGAATACCATTGCTGACAGTGCAAATAAAACCGTCCGCAACCTCAATAAAAAAATAAATGCCATTGCTGAAAATGCAAATAAAACCGTCCGCAACATAAGTAAGACAGTTGTGGGAATTGAGCGGATTGTCTCGGACAATGAAATGGCGATCCATGAGGCGATTTCCGGCCTTAACGTCTCCATGAAAAATGCTGATGCACTTCTGGAAGAGGGAACTGGCCTGATAAAAAATTCAGATGCCAAATTTTCCACGCTTCAGCGTCATCTTCTCGTAACGCTTGAGAACCTTGAAAAAGCAAGTGAGAACCTTAACAATTTGCTGGAAGTTCTCGCAGATCAGCCCTCTCAGCTGATATTGGGAGAGCCGCTTCCGCCGAGGGAAATTGGGAATTGATGCTTGATGTTTGATGTTTGATGTTTGATGTTTGATGTTTGATG
>JAOZLU010000405.1:0-2092 GCA_029934695.1 Desulfobacterales bacterium
AAAAGAAAACTGTTTTCACAGCATTTTCAGCAGTCTGTCATGGATATTGTCAAAGCCGCCATTTGACATAATCAGGACAATATCACCTGATCTCGCTTCTTCCGCCAGAAAATCCAGAACAGATTCTGTATCAGGAAAGTGATGCGCCTCCTTGTCCTGATTTTTCAGGTCTTGCACGAGCTTTTCCGAGGAAAACCGTTCATTCGGAGGAATCTTATCCAGCCGGGAAGGGGCTCGGATGCATATAATATCTGCGGGATCAAATGAAAGCGGATAGACGTTCTGAAACACTTTGCGCATACTGGAATTGGTCCGGGGTTCAAATACCGCGATCAGCCGTCCGTCAGGGTAAAACGGTTTCACTGCCCGGACGGTTTCCCGGACAGCAGTGGGATGATGGGCAAAATCATCCATCACGGTAATGCCGCGTTTTTGTCCGCGTATTTCCTGCCGTCTCTTTATCCCCTGGAATGTTTCTAAGGCTTTGCCGATGACGCGGGCCGGTATTGTCATATTGTCGGCAATGGCAATGGCTGACAATGCGTTCAGCAGGTTATGTTCTCCAACAAGCGGTGTTGCAAAGGTTCCGAACGGTTTTCCCTCTTTTAAAACCTCAAAAACCGTCCGCGGCGGGTCAATGGAAATATTGCCCAGACACCAGGGTGAACGTGCATTCCTGCCATATTTCATGACCCGGCATTTTCTCCCTCTCACCAGTTCGCTCACTCTTTTATCGCCGTCAAAGGCCAGGAGCGTGCTTTTCGGAGATATTTCGGAGACAAACACGTCAAAGAATTTCTTTATGTGGTCAATATCCTTAAATATATCTGCATGATCAAATTCAATGCCCGTCAGCACTGCCATGGAAGGAGCATAATGCAGAAATTTGGGTCCCTTGTCGAAAAAAGCGGTGTCATACTCATCTCCCTCGATGACGATGAATTCCCCTTTTCCCACGCGGTAATTGCTGTCAAAATCTTTTGAAATCCCGCCGATCATAAAGGAAGGATCAAGGCCGGCTTCATAAAGTATCCAGGTCAGGATGGAAGAAGTCGTTGTTTTGCCGTGGGTTCCTGTAATGACGAATGATTTTTTCCCATCCGCAAGAAACCGGTTGACAGCCTGGGGCATGGAACAGAAGCAGAGATTTCTTCTCACCATCTCTTCTGCTTCCGGGTTGTTCCTTGTCACCGCGTTTCCGACAACCACAAGATCCGGGGAGTAGGCAAGATTCTCTTCTCTGAAGCCGTCCGCCAGACGAATTCCCTTATGCACCAGAAAGTCGCTCATGGGCGGATAAACTTTCTGATCAGAGCCGGTTACCTCGAACCCCATGTCTCTGAGCATGCAGGCCAGCGCGCCCATTGCGGTGCCGCAGATTGCGATCAGGTGTATTTTTTCAACATTGTCAGGAATACAATTTTTATTCATATCCATTTTAAGTCACTTTCTTTTATTTTGTTTGTTATCAAAATGTTATTGAGTTGTTTTAAATTTTTCACTGCCGAGTATTGCAACTTTTAAAAAAATGTCTGTCAGGATGCTTCGCCCGATACGCACAAAGCAGGCTTCCCGGAGAATCTTCTTCTTAAAAATTCTACAATACTCCGGTTTCACCTCGGTGTCAACAGGAACTGTCTGTAATCTCTATCCTTCATCGGAACATTTCAACCTGCTGCTTCATTTCATCGGTGCTCGTGCCTATCCATCGAAAGAGGGATCGGGTTCAGCCAAGTTTGTATTCCTGATTATAACGGATTCAGGTATTCAGTGGCCATGCCCGATATCTCACACAAAGACACAAAGACCACAAAGGTACAGAGAAAAGGCCCGGAGGATAAAAGCGGATGCATAAAAATCATGCCCGGGTTCCGGGACAGAACTGCCGGTGTCCGGCTCAGTAATTTCAGCAGGTTGCACCTCCCCGCATTCGTTATAATCAGTATAATTCCTGCATAGCTGATTCTGAAAGAATTTTCAAGTGACTCCACGTTATTCAACAGGCATCCAATCGTCCGTATCAGGCTGAATAAATCACAAAAATTTACATGGAACCCATCCTGCATAATCTTATTTCAGGTGAGGGATGAGG
>JAOZLU010000405.1:2192-6420 GCA_029934695.1 Desulfobacterales bacterium
TACATTTATCCACAGGGGAACCATACAACTATGAGTAAAATCAGGCTCTTCACCATCGGATTCACAAAAAAATCCGCTGAAAAATTTTTCACAATATTAAGCGAAGCAGGTGTCAAACGGATCGTTGACATACGCCTGAACAATTCATCCCAACTTGCGGGCTTTGCCAAGCGGGATGACCTCCGCTATTTTCTCAGAACGATATGCAGCATAGATTATACGCACATCCCGGAACTTGCGCCGAGCAAAGAGATTTTGGATGAATACAAAAAGAACAAAGGGGATTGGTCTGTGTATGAAGAACAATTCCTGGAACTGATGGCAGAGAGGAACATTGAAGATAAAATGTCCAGCGAAATCGTCCACAAGGACTGCCTGTTATGCAGCGAAAATGAGCCACTTCAATGTCATCGCCGACTTGTGGCGGAATATCTGAACGATAAATGGGGCAATATTGAAATCAGGCATATTCAATAAAAGTGGAAAGTGAGAAGTTGAAAATAAGCTGGAGGCAGGAGATTACGATGTTAGATGCTTACACAAATGAGACACAGCAGCTTGCGTTTGTCTATGTCCACACTGGTTTGAAAAAAGACGGAAACAACCGCATTTACGCGGTTGCCGCTGCAGTCATTGATATGGACAAACCGAAAAAAGAATTTCATTCTCTTGTCCGCTATTCTCTTATGACCGCCAGAGAAAGATATCATTCCAATATTTCAAAAGAGATGCTTGACGGCGCACCTTCTCCTGAAGATACGGCTGCCAGGCTGAGACGCTTTTTAAAAGGCCGGAAATTTGTCTTTGCCTTTGACACCCACAACGCCATTGAGGAGTTGCAAACATTTTGCGGGGATATCCGTATTATTGATCTCAGTTTCGCAGCCGAGTTTTTTCTTCCGAATCTGGAATCCTATACGCCCAGGCGATTATGGGAATATCTCTCTGGAAAGCCTCGGGATAAAATCAGCTTCTCTGCAACAGAAATTACTGATCTCTCCATTGAATTCGTCGGGGAGATATGCGCTTCTCTTCTCAATGACAAAATGAATCCCCGGGCAGCGGCACTCCGGTATTATTTGAAAAAAAGCAACACCCTTTTCGGAGAAGCCTTCACGCATATTGCCCGGAACTACCAGAAATACTTTGGCGGACTTTTCGATCCCTGCACGGACGCGGATACAAGAAACTGGAAACAGTTTCTTGAGAAAGCCCCGAGGCGGTCCCGGGAAAAGGTGAAAAAAAATACCTTTAAGAAAATATCTCTGGACAATCTTGAAGGCTTATATCAGGGGATGTCCGGCAATGGCTATACCTTCAGAGAGGAACAGGTCGAGTATGCCCGCCATGTCGCGGATGCGTTGAACGACAATGCCGTCCTGACCATTGAAGCCGGCACGGGAACCGGCAAAACCCAGGGATATCTGATACCTGTCTTGGAGTTTCTCCGCAGGAACAAAGATGCCCGCGTGGTCATCTCCACCTATACCAAAAGCCTCCAGGAGCAGATATTCCAGAGGGAACTGACATTTACAAAACAGGCTTTCAAAGAACTGTACCAGGATATCTCTGTCGCGCTTTTAAAGGGAAAATCAAGCTATATCTGTGCGGAAAAGCTTGAGAGTCAGTATGACAACGGTTTGGAAGGCAAAAGGCTTCTGACATGGCTCTATTTTGCCAACACTGTATTTCATTTCCGGGATGCGGACGGGGATTCTGTGGGGGAGAAGATCAAATTTTATCTCAACAGCGATTTCTTCTTCAGTCAGATGTTGAACCAGATATCAGCGAGAGACGGATGCACCCCGAAACATACCCGATGTCCGGCCCAGGTGGTGACCGCGGAGGCGCATTCAGCGCGTCTCGTGATTACCAATCATCACAAACTGGCCCTGCTGGATCACGACGGCATATTATCGGGTCTGTTCAGAAATTATATCATTGACGAGGCCAACCATTTTGAAAATGCGGTGCGGAGTGCATTTGGAGAAGAGGTCAGTTCAAGAGATATAAGGGATATCATCAGGTATTTGTCCTTAAACGCAGACAAAATGCTGACGCGGGCCGCGGGAGGCGAAGCCAAAAATATTGGCAAGGCATTGGAGAACATGGACACAGTGAACCGGATCATCGAGGAACTCAGATACGCTTTCTTTTCCTTGACTCCCAAAGCAAATCCCGGGCGGGTCTGTGAACTTCAATACAGCGACCCTGCTTTTAAAACAGCGGATATTGAAAACCGTATGCTTTCGTTGCAAGAGGCGTTGCAGGATATCGGAAAGCATCTGGATCTGCTCAAAGACCCGGACACCTGCCGGATGCTGAAACTGCATGGTCGGACCCTGAAGAAAATGAAAACAGATATCGCCCAGCTGAGCGGCTATGCGGAGTCGCTCAAATCCATCGCAAAAACGCTTGTTTCCCAGGATAAGGTCACTACATACCAGTGCTTCAGCAAGAATTGGATACTGGTGGCCCAGCTGGTTGAAGTGGATGAGCTGATTCGGAATCATATTTATGGGAAAAAAGACTGCATTGTTTACACCGCGGCCACCCTCTGCCATCGGGGAAGTTTTGAAAGCTTTCAGACCATAACAGGTCTGAATCAGCCGCTTGTCACTCAGGAGGATGAGGTGTCGAAAGAATTCCGGTTTCAGCTCATCCCGTCGCCTTTTCCTGAAGATGCCATGGAAATCATTATCCCGCGGAATGCGGTGAGCGGCACCTATGGAAATAAAGAGGCATGGATCGAGTCCCTTGCAGCGGCTCTGCCGGAGCTTATCCGCAAAAACAGGGGACGAACCCTTGTGCTGTTTGCGAGCTACAGCGATCTGAACCTGATAGCGGAAAAAATCGCAGAGTCGGTCGCAACGGCAAGGCATCCGCTTCTTGTGCAGCAACAGGGATATTCAACGGTCAATCTGTGCGATGAATTCAGAGAGATTAAGGAAAGCGTCCTTTTCGGGGTGGATACATTCTGGTACGGGGTTGATTTCAAAGGGGATACCCTCACTCAAGTTGTCATCACCCGGATTCCGTATCCTTCTCCCTCGGATCCGATCCAGATGGCGAGGAAGAAGATTATGTCCCCGAAAGAATTTTGGAAACGATACTACTACGACACCGAGATCAAAATGAAACAGGGGATCGGACGGCTGATTCGGTGCGATACGGATCGGGGACGGGTGATGATTCTGGATTCACGGTATCGGGGAATCAAAGCCCCGGAATAAATTGCGGGCTGAAGAAGCTCTCAACCAGGTTGAAGATAGATGCGTCTGAACTCGTTACGAGAGCTTCCGCCTCGTGACGCATGTTAAAAGCCCCGGGATAAAAGCCCCGGGATAAAAGCCCCGGGATAAAAGCCCCGGGATAAAAGCCCCGGGATAAATCCCAGGGCTGAAAGCTGAAGCAGGCTGAAGCCAGCTATCGTCACAGTGCGCTTCAGCGTACTCGTTACGAGGGCTTCCGCCTCGTGACGGGGTTTGCAACCCCGTCCGCAATGTTTTGCATATCCACGAAAGCAAAGGATATTGTGAAACTTGTGCCGGACGGGGTTTGCAACCCCATCCGCAATGTTTTGCATATCCACGAAAGCAAAGGATATTGTGAAACTGGTCAGCCGCTGAAGCGATCTGACTGACATATATTTTTCAATTTTCAGGAGTTGTGCTGAAAATCAAAACTTGGCCAGGATGAATTTTGCGGTAATCTATGCCCATTTTTTTGGCTTCCTTTTTCCACCCCGAACTTGTGCCAAGTATTTTCTTGCAAATCCGGGTGAAAGCGTCACCGCTCTTTATCTTGTAGGCAATACGGCCATCTCCCAAGTCAAGACTGTCTCCATTCTTCAGAGACTTTGTCAATTTTGAAATATCATCTGCTGTCAGTTCCTTTTCAGCGGCCTCTGCTGTTGTTTCTTTCAGTTCTTTCTTTGACTGATCCGAAGGTGCGGACCCTGTTTTTTCAGTATCCGGAGTCTCAATTTCAGTCTTTTTTTCAGCCACTTCGCTGGCTGTCTCTTTTATGTCCTTTTCTTTGATCTGGGAAGAAACAGTCCCTGCTTCCGGGGCTGCCTTTTCAGCAGCGGAGGTCTGAATCTCAGTCTTTGTCTCACCGGCCTCTGCCTTGATTTCCTCTGCCGTCTCTCTGACCTCGGAGGAAACAGCCTCGGCTTCCGGGGCTGCCTTTTCAGCAGCGGAGGTCTGAATCTCAGTCTTTGTCTCAC
>JAOZLU010000405.1:6520-6595 GCA_029934695.1 Desulfobacterales bacterium
CCTCGGAGGAAACAGCCTCGGCTTCCGGGGCTGCCTTTTCAGCAGCGGAGGTCTGGATATCAGCCTCGGCCTCAT
>JAOZLU010000406.1 GCA_029934695.1 Desulfobacterales bacterium
GTTGCGGTTTCGTTTTTTACTGCGTAAAAAATCGAAATCCTTCACCCACCCTACAGGCCGGCTGACCGGGAATATGACGGATTTCTCCGAGTGATTGCAATCTCATCTTCTTCTCAGCTTGGGATCAAAAGCGTCGCGCAGGGCATCTCCGATCAGGTTCCATGCAAGGACGAATAAAATAATGCATCCACCCGGATAGACAATGGTGTACCAGAATTTGAACGGATCATCAGGAGGTCCCACGATATAATTTCTGGCAAGGGCCACCATCTGTCCCCAGTCTGCGTATCCTTTGGGCGCACCCAGGCCCACGAAGCTCAGGAATGCGGCAGTGACGACCATGGAGCCTATCTCCATGCTGGCATAGACCAGAACAGGATATATGGCGTTGGGCAGGATATGCCGGAACATGATCTTCAGATCAGACACTCCCATGATCTTTGCGGCCTGGACAAAATCCTGGTCCCGCAACGTCAGTATCCCGGATCGCATGAGCCTCACATAATTCCGCCAGACCACCATTGTCAGTGCAATAACAACATTGTCCAGCCCTCTTCCAAACGCAACAACAATGGCCATGACCAGCACAAGGAGCGGTATGGCAAAAACAACATCTGTCAGCCGCATGATCACTTCATCAGTGCGCCCCCCGTAATATCCCGCAATGGTGCCTAATGTGACGCCGACCAATGCTGCGATACTGACCACGAACAGCCCGATTTTAAATGCTGTTCTTGTTCCCCATACCACACCGTAAAAAATGTCATACTGGCCTGATGTCGTCCCAAACCAATGTTTTTCATTCGGGGCCTTCGGAGTGGGGGAAAACCCCTTATGGGGCATTATATAAGGGTTGTCAGGGTATTTTGGCGGTGCAATATAAGGCGCAAGCACCGAAACCCCGACAAACAGGAGCAACAGGGTGAACCCGATGATTGCCGTGGGATTTATGAAAATCCGGTGCAGTGTGAATTTCAGTTCTCTCAGCCTGGGATGCTCGCTCATTTTAATTCAGCCTTATCCTCGGATCAACAATTGCGTAAAGAATATCAACAATCAGGTTGATAATAACATAAACAAGCCCCATGAACAGGCATATACACATCAGCACAGGCATATCCAGCTGAATTGCGGATTCTGCAAGCCACCATCCTATGCCCTGCCGGTTGAACACGACTTCAACTGCAATGCTCCCTTCCATGGAATGGGCCACCAGTTGTCCTGCGATGGTTATCACAGGTATCAGGGCGTTTTTCCTGGCATGTCTGATATGTATGGTTTTCCTGTCCGCACCTTTGGCCTTGGCAGTGATAACATAGTCTTTTGACATTTCTTCGATCATACCTGAGCGCATCACCCGCACGAGCAGTGCTATCACAACGATCACCTGTGTCAGCACAGGCATGGCAAGGTGTTTCAAAGAATCAAGAGATATTTTCGGAATCCCGTTCAAAAGGCCATCTATACTGTACATCCCGGTGAAGCGGGTGAATTTGTCCGGGTTGTCCACAACAAACATACTGAGCTGATCGCTGATGACTCCGGGCGGAAACAGATGGAAATAGCCATAGAATATCATAAGCAGAACAAGGGCAAACAGGAATGTGGGCAGGGACCAGCCGATTACGGAAAAAATCCGTGCAAGGTGATCAATCCATGTATTCCGGTGAATACCGGCAAGGGTTCCCAGCCATATTCCCACCAGCAGGACAAGGGGCGTGGCAAACAGGTTCAGTTCCAGTGTCACAGGGAAATACATCCGAAACGCCTCGGTGACGGGTCTTGCTGCAACCAGGGACCAGCCCAGGTTTCCTGATACAATTTCCTTTATCCACCGGAAATACTGAGTATAAAAAGGATCATCAAGGCCGTACTGCTTAATCAGCATTGGGATATCCTTGGCCTGCTGGGGTGTTGTCACATAAGCCGCAGCCCGGCGATCCGGACTGTAGGTCATGAGAATCCCGAATAACAGGATGGAAACCCCGAACAGGACAAAGATTAAAAAAAACAGTCTTCGTGTGATGAATGCAATCATAATAAGAAATAGCAAATGCCAAATAGTCGGGATCCGCTGAGACTTTCAACTGAGTCCAAGCCCCCCGTTCGCTTCTTTGATGGTTATATTTCTCTGCTCATATTGTTTTGTTGTCAGCTAACTTCGTTTTTTCTTTTAATCCAAGAATCCATAAGGTGTCTTCACGGACACTGCTTTTCCGACTCTGAAATCCGGATCACAGTTCTCCGTGGTCGGAGAATAATATTTGGTGGTGCTGTAGGAATGGTGGTAATTTTTTTATTTTATCTGAATAAGTCACAAAGTCCTTTTAAAAAATTTTTAATTTCCTCTGGTTCCTTGTTTTCTCCAAATTTCTTTGTAAATTTTCCGTCATCAGGTTGAAAGCCTTTATTGTTTAGAATTTTTTGTATTCCGCCATCTATTCCATTGTTGTTTCTATCGATAAAACAGAGTTTATATTCATTATCGCTAAAATGGATTTTTATTGTGTAATTGGAACTATCAATCTCCCAATTACTTAATACAGCACAAGATTTTTTACTTGTGGTATAACCATCCTCATGATCAGACTTTTTGAATGGTAAAAAATCCTCACCTTCTAAATATTCAAGATAAAAAAAGTAAGAATATAGCTCTTTATAATAGGTTTGTTTTAAAGACCATAAGAGTCTTATATCTGTATCAGAATGTCTTTTGATTTGTTTTTCCTTACAGTATTCGAGTATTTCAGGGCGTTTGATAAAGTATTTCCGCCAATCATTAACTTTCCCAAAATTATTCTCAATAATTTCTTCCAGATCTTCTTTTTTAGGATATTTTCCCATGTCTTCCAGAATCCTTTTGAGCAGATCCGTATGCCCTTCCCTGAAAAACTTTCTCCATTCTTCTCTGTATCTACAAAAGCTCTGATTCTTAGAATAACGGCCTTCGATTAAATAATCACCTTCAACCAAAAGAGCTCTTTGGAATATAAATCCTTTGTCTTTGATCAAACCTTTGTCTTGATCAAAAATTTTGATCGCCTTTTTAGAATAGCTTTCAAATTTTGACATATCATAATATCCATCCCCTTTTTCAGAAAAATTTAACAGAAAACCAATTTGTCCAGCAAAATATTTGTGATTTTCAACCTCCAGCAACTTAGCTTCCCACTTAGAGTCATTATTGATAAGTTTTGCTCTTATGATAAGTTTTGCCTTTAATTGTTCTTCTGCTATCTGATAGTGAACAAAAAATTCGATTTCTTTTTCTTTCTCCAAATAGTCATACACATCAATAAGCGCACCAGATCCGCAAAAGTTACAAATGGATCGGATAGCACTTGCAAATCTTTCAGGGCTGTTGATATTGCTATTCTCTATCAAATTACGAGCAACCCGCATCCATTGCCGAAATACTTTTCCTGTACTCTCATCCCAATTTACTATCTCATCTCCAATTGTTATTAGAAACTGGAACATGGCATAGAAGAGAACTCTGCCTGGATAAGTAACTTTTCCACCGATAAAAGATTCAAAAATTGAAGATTCTTTAATAAAAAAAATAATCTCTTCATATTTTTTATCTTTACCGCCTTTCAAACACTCAAGGTACTTACCACCTTTCAAACACTCAAGGGTTTCAAATATTTCATCAACGCTCTCTTTTGTGAAACATTTCAACTCAATATATTTTGACATCGGGATATATGTATCATTGAGAAATATTTGAATATTTTTCTTGAAATCCTCATTTTTATCAATGCGACCATTAAAACTGGCAACGTAATAATTCAATGCCATTCCATTGAAAAATCGCATGAACTGGTCATCAATTTTATTGTTACTGTCTTTGTACTTCCAAAAAAGATCAGTCCAATCTCCATCGATCAATTCTTTCCATGTGTCAGCTTTATTCCCATCAGCCCAACCAATTTCGCTTAAAATATGTTGCTCAAACCATGCTTTGAAATTTTCAAAATCGGTTAATGGCTCTCCCCTCGCATTCATTTTGATGTACAGATCATCTGTCAATTTTTCCATATCTAAAAACTGAAATGTGATAGGAGAGTTGGTAGTTAAATTTTTCCAAAGAAAGCCATAGTCTTTATTTTTGAATTTTTCATGTATTGCATCCAACATCACTAACATAGACTTAATGGTTGGGTCTTTTTCCCATGAGAGGAAAAACCATGTGCAGTCTTTTATATTGTCCGAGAACTTCTTCTCGTCAAACTTCTTTATTGTATTTTTAACTAACGCTTTGCAAAAGTCCCGTGAGCTTATGCGTGTTTCGTAAGTGAACTTAAATAATTTGCCTTGAACAGAACTGTCTCCAATTTTTCCGCTTCTCGAGGCTAAATACCAATGCACCAGGAAGAGCGTGGTAAGGCGTTGCTGCCCGTCTAAAGGAATAAACTTGTCATTTCCGCACAGGCGCTGTCTGTGGTCATTTTCGCAAACAGATTGTTGCTGCTGCCCGTCTAAAGGAATAAACTTGTCATTTTTCTCAGAATATCCATAAATAAAATCCAAATCCTTGCTTTTATCAGGCTTCTCAATAGCTTCTAAAATGGCATCTAAAAAGTTTTTCCTTATTTGCTTTACTTTTTTGGTCTCTCTTCCTTGCGCATAGTCTCTTTGAATGATTGGAATCTCGATAGAAAAGTCCTCCAGCAGTTTCCAAAAGGTATATTTTTTATTTGTTGTATTATTTCTTTTGTTATCCATTGATGTCATCTCCTTCAAAATAACCGCCTTTTTTAAGAACATCTTTGATTTCTGTTAAATATTGCTCCCTGTCATTTGGCCCCCAGAAATACATCTGTGAAATATCACCCCTATAATATTTCAGAAAAACATTTTTGGTACACAAAGGAATAAAATTTCCTTCTTTATCTTTTTCGATTATTATATTTCTTTTTACAGGGAAAACATGATTGCTTAAAGCAATATTTGTTCCCAGATCCAAAAGAGCAAGATTTGATATACTATGAATATCCTCTGAATCGCCAAAAAAGTTAAATACTTTAGTTTGTAACGATTCAAATGTTCCTTTTTTTAACGATTGATTATTTTCTGCTTTGATGTCATCGCTTAATTCAGTTGCTTTCCCCCCTTTATCATGGTCTTTCTTTAACTTTTCCAACAAGTCCATCGCCTCATTCAGCCAAGCTGCCCATTTTTCTTGTGAATTTAAACCTTTTGACTGTTGTGCATGGATATGCTCCAAACTCCATTTTTCTTTTTTATGTATATCAAAAGGGAAACGGAAATTTGATTCACTTTTGAGCAATGTTTCAATGTTAAAGAGTAAAAGGATATTGGTTATTTTCTGCTTATCCTTGTCGTACTCCAGACCATCAATCTTATCAGAACTTATCCCGAGTTTTTTTCGGACTATTTGTTTAAGGCTCTCTTTAAAGCTATTCTTGCTATCAGCTTTAATATATTCCTCTTTCAAGTCTTCGATGGTTGAAAATCCACAAGTTACCAGATAACCAATAAGATGATACATTTCTCTGTCTTCAAACCATCCTTCCAGAGTTAAAAAACATTTCTTAACCCCCTGCCATTTCTCTTCATCAGTTCCTTTTTTAGCATAATGGCGAAATGAATGGAATTTACCATGTTTCTTGGGGTCTTTCTCCGTAATTAAATCAAAAATAAATTCTATACGAGTCGGTAGCTCGTTTTCGCTTTTGTTCAAAAAATACCAGAATTCATCATGTTGCAGAGAATATTCAATCCTATCCCATTCCTGGGCTATTTCCTTCTGTTTCAATTGGAATACTTCAGTGTTTAGATTATCATTATCTGGTTTTTTCAAGAAGAGTGCCTTTATTAGTTCTGCATTAGTCAGTGGTATTTTGCCGCTGTTAATCCGGGTGAATATTTCCCTTGAATCAGAGCCATCCCATACTTCATACCAAATTACTTTTGTATGTTCAGTGAGCTTCTTGTAAAAATCGCCTTTTACATTTGCATCATCCGATGCATCATCCGACTTTTTATTAAACCACTCTTTGATTGTGTTGTAAGCTGTGAAGAAATGGTAATTGTCAATGTTATCAAATGCTTCATTTGGTCCATCAATAAAGTTAGTCCACTTATCTTGACTTATTTCATTCTTTCCTATGAAATTGGTAAGAAAGATTGAACTACTTGTTCGCGTTTTATAATTGATGTCGAATTTTCTTTTTTCCAAAAAAGAGAGGATGATGAAAATTGTGGTTAATCGCTGCTGTCCATCAATTAACTCCCATTTTCCATCTTTCGTCTTTTTCACCACAACTGGCTGCAAACAATAAAAATTATCTCCTGAAACCTTAAATTCGGAAATATCATTCAACAAATCTTCAGCTTTTTTCTTTCCCCATTTGTAACCACGCTGGTATGAATCCACAAAGAAGTGATCATATTCTTTGTTTTCTATAAAATCTACGATTGTTTTTAATTCTGCATAATTTTCCATTTTCATGATATTTCCATTCGGAAGACACGTCTGTCTTCATAAGAGTTGGGATAATTCGGGTTCGGGTCGGCCATCCTTTTGTCATTTCAGAACAGACATTCCGAAAAACACGCCAAGA
>JAOZLU010000407.1 GCA_029934695.1 Desulfobacterales bacterium
CCATCTGCCGTAAATGGTACCGTTCGGTACCATCCCCGCTCCTCTGTAAATCCAAATATGTTCAATGATTTCGTTTGTGCGTTTATAAGGTGGGTTGCGGTTTCGTTTTTTACTGCGTAAAAAATCGAAATCCTTCACCCACCCTACAAGCCGGGATTTTACCTCCGCATTCCTTTTCTTGGCAAAGCAGTCCCGATAAAACACCCGTCCACATCATCACCAGAGCTGAACATTTTGGAATAATCACACGCATCCCCAGTCCCATCTCCGTTAGCGTCTGTTTGCTCCGGATTGCTTTTATTCAGACAGTTGTCACACGCATCCCCGATTCCATCTCCATCTGTGTCGCTCTGGTACGGGTTGGCGCTCTCCGGGCAGTTGTCACACACATCCCCAAATTTATCGCTGTCAGCGTTCGCCTGGTCTGGGTTTGGGGTGTCAGGGCAGTTGTCATCCGCATCAGGAATTCCATCTTCATCCCTGTCAGGTTTCTGATCATCTACCAGATTGACGCCACCGTTCATCAAGAAGGTAATCTCATCTACTTCATAGTTTGGATTCATATAACGCACATCGCTGAGTGTCAGATCATTATCAGGCTTGCTGTCAAGGACTTTGAATTTCAGGCGCACAATGATTCCGGAATCATCTGGGGCTTTGTCTGGATCATCTCCTTGCAAAGCATAATAAATGTCAACTGTACCCTCCGTCAGATCACATAATCCCGTAGCCGTGCCACCTTCTGACTCCAGAAAATCGCCTTTGCACTGGTCCTCCTGAGGCTGAAATTCAAGACGACCAGAGTCAAATTTTACTTTTAATTCATAGATATTCAGATTTGTCACATTCTGGGCAACCACCCCGACCCATATCACATCACCCACTTCAGCCGTGACGCTCAATTCAATGTTTTTGGAACTGATTTCCGAATCATAATCATCGGTTTCAATGTTCATGTCCAGCGCACACCCCGCAGACGCATTCGGGCCGGCCCAGGCAGAGGTGGCTGCAAACAGAATGAAAATCACCAAAATCGCACTTTTCCAACGCATTATGCTTCCTCCTTAACTGGAAAATTCATCGTTTCCGTACGCTCTGCTCTAATATTGACAGACATCATACAAGAGTTTGTTTTGTATTGTCAAGCGGAAATCAGAGATTATTATTTTTTCTGATCACTTGATATTCAAATTTTTTGATCCTGCATTACCGTTTTAGCGGGAACGACAGGGAGATCACTTTTTGCCGGTCCCATATCTCAGATTATAAATGGCCTCCTCCAATCCGATTTTCTGGTCCTCATTAATGTCAGAGAGCAGATGAACATTGTCCGGTTCCATGCCCACCAGGATTTGCAGGATCATGGTGCATGGATTATTGACAACAGCATTCATCCGATTGTCGTTGGCCGAGCTGTTGATCCTTTCTGAATCCCAATAGTTCACACTCCGAATGGTCAACTGGTTGTCAAGATTGCCATCAAGGACTTTGAATTTCAGGAAAGCGATGATTCCGGATCCCTCCGGGGCTTCATCCCTGCTCCTTCCTTTTAATGTGCTGGCCACAACAAGGGTTCTTCTTGGAGCATTCGGATACTCCATGACCAGGAACCCCAAGGGAGTGGCACCATTCGATTTCAGCAGAGTCTCAGGTCCGTTGTCAGGCAGTTCTTCATGGCCTTTGATAAAGCTCATACGGTTCGGGTCAAACTCAATCAACACCTGATAAGTGTCCAGATCCGTGACATTCTGGGCAACCACGGCCACCCATATCTCATCGCCGGACTTGGCCTCCACAGAAGAATCAATATCTCTGGCGGAAATTTCGGCATCATAATTGTGAGTAGCATAATTCAGGTCCAAGGCGCACCCTGCGGATGAATTCGGACCGGCCCATGCCGGATCGGTTCTGAACAGAGCAAACAGGCAGAACAGAATCAGCAGGCATCTGAAAAAGGAAGCAGGCTTTATGCGAAAAAAATATTTTTTTCTCCTTCTCCCATAGATGTTTTTTGGATGTTGGGTATTCATGATGAATAATCTCCTTTGGTAAAACAGATAATAAGGCTGATTTTTCGGTAAGTATTCGGTCAAACTCGTTGAACCAGCCTTTCACGCTCCGTTTGGATTGCCAAATCCGAACCGCGCAGACCTGCCGGATTTGGCAATCCTGCGAGAGCGGACACGAGGTTTACCTGCTTATATTTTTCGTTGTTCAAGCGCAGAGAAACAATTTGAAAAATCGTTCTGCAATTTTAATCTGAAGAATAGTGATCCGCAAGAATGGCCACATCCAGGATGTCTATTTTGCAATCTGTGTGCAAATCATACATGTCTTTCCATTCGGGATCGCCGCATTTTTCTCCCATGTGTGTCTGAAAGAGATACTGGCGGTCCCCCACATCAACAATCCCGTCACCGTTAAAATCATAGCAGGAAGGGTCAGACTTCAGAGAGAAATCCAAAGGAACCGTTTCATAATCGTCCATTTCCACTTGAAAAGGACCTGATGGTTTGTAACATCGGGCCTCCGCGGTCACGGTGAAGGTTCCCGGTTTTCTGTAAATCCAATATCTTCCATTGGCCCACCTAAACTCTCCCTGGGTCCACCAAGTATGGATATCGTATCCGTCATCCGTCGTTATCAACGCCCTTCCGATAAGCTTTTTGGAATCAGCATCCAAAACATTTCCTTTTAACCATCCTGAGCCATTGACGGCAACCGGCTTATAAACATCAAGGTCATAAGAGACATTTTCACCGAAGATGTTCGGGTCAACATTCCTCACCTTCACATAGTAAACGCTCTCCCTGGGGCAGTCCCAGTACAGTGCCTCGTCTCCGCCAGCACTTCTGTTGTTTTGTTGTTTTAAACACACAATCCCATTGGTATCATAGATTTCAAGCTCTGCATCACAGACCGCGCTCAGATTTTTGACTTCGATTTTATAGGTCTCTCCTGCGGAGCCGAAGAATCTCACCCAGTCAACATCCATCGCATCGTGAAAATTACGCTCCTGTGGCATGTCATTGTCTATGGTGATCGCATTGGCCTGGCTGAACGTGTCGTCCTCCTCATAGCCGTCCGGCTCGGATTTCACCTCACCCCTTGTCTGGGTCACGGTGGTCTCTTTGGAGCGGAGGCGAGTCTCCTCATAGCCCTCTTTCATCGTCACATTGAGCTTGACTGCATAAGTTCCTCTCACCGTGAAGCCGTTGTGGCTGCCTTGATATGTGCCATCCTTGTCCGAGTCCTCAAGCGGAAGTGTTATATGGGAATCCGGGTCATTGTCCGGCGGGATGATTTCTGCAAACACACCTTGTATGTCATTTGTGGAAACTTTCAGGTCCTTTGCCCAGAGAACCGCCTCTGTATTGCCGTTCAGCCTTTGAGCCGGTGACACCTCGCCAATGGCGGCCAGATCCGTCACGTCCTCAATCCGCCCCCTGCCGATGTAAATGCGGCTGGCGATCTCCTTGTCCCAAGGCTTGCCGGGCCTGCCGTCTCCGTCAGCATCCATGCGGGCGGTCTGATGCTCTTTCATTTCATCCGCGGCAAAGTTGAACGCGTCGTTCAGATTCGAGCCGTATTCCACCTCAGCCCATAACTGATAGGAGAATGAAGATCGTCCATCCTTGCTGAACAGGACATCCTCGTCTGATCCGCTGGTGATGACAATGCGGTTCTCCGGATGGGAGGCAGTCAGGGGCGAGATGAAGGTTCCTGAGTAACACGCATCATAGATGAAGATGACCTGGCCGGATATGCTCTCCTGCAATTGGTCAAGCCAGTCATTCACCGTTTCCGCGGCAATCGTCTCCGTCTCATTGATCCGAAAGACCCGATCCTCCCCATGCCCCACAAAATAGATCAGAAGCCCGGAGTACGGCGGGTTTTCCCTGCTCAATTTTTCCACAAGATCAGATAGCGCGTCAGAAGTGGCCAGGGCATACACATCCCTTGTATTGTCACTCCCAATATCTGCTTTCAGATAATAGATTCTCTCTTTGGTATATCCCTGATGTATGAGTGCATCGTATGCTTTTCCGGCCAGCATCTCGGTTTCATCCCATATCTTGTCCGAATCCCCTTTGCGGCCGGCCACGATGATCGCCTTTGCTTTGAATATGTCCGAATCCGCTGGTACAAAGGTGACCGCGCCGGGCAGATCGTAAGCTTCGCTTTCATTGAATACCCGCAGGGTGTAGTGAAATATCTGGCCGGGGTCCGACGTTGTGATTTGGGGGCCGGGAAGTGCGAGAGACAGGGTGTTTTCTTCGCTGTTCAACGTGAAAGAATCAAGCTCAACCGGCGCAGGCACGACCAGCAACCCGCGTTTACCATTGGCCACATACACTGTGTCCCCAATGACCGTGATCCCTTTCGCATCACCTGTGGTGTCCATAGAGCCGATGAAGACCGGAGCAGAAGGAGTCTTCACGTCAAAGACCCGTATTCCCCCGAGCCCGTTGGCCACATAAGCCATATTGCCCACCACTGACACGTCGGACGCGGAATCGGCCTCCCCATATCCGATGATTTTGGGCTCCGAACGCGTACTCACATCAATAATCTGCAACCCTGCCCCGCCGGCTGCCACATAAGCGGTCTTTTCAACCACGGTGACATCATAAGCCATGCCGCCCGGTATCTCCACATCGCCGAGTGGCGAGGGGGATGAGGGTGTGGTGACATCTATCGTCTGTAACCCTGCGCTTCCTGCCGCGAGATATGCTGTATCACCGGTCACTGCCACGCCAATAGCCATGCCCATCTCCTGTGTATCCACAGAGCCGATAATTTCCAGGGTGTTCAGATCAATCACCTGCAATCCTTTTTTCCCATCTGCGATGTATGCCTTGCCTCCTGCCACCACTACATCCTGAGCATATCCCGGGGTATTCACTGATCCGCTGATAACTGGTTTTGAAGGTGTGCTTATGCTGATGATCTGCAATCCGCTCTCTCCGTCTGCGATATAGACCGTATTTCCTTCTATGGCAAGACCGTAAGCAAAATCAGGGGTATCTTTGTTCCCGACCGGTTTGGGGGCTGAACGTGTAGTCACGTCAATGATCTGCAATCCCCGGTCTCCGTCTGCGATATAGGCTGTGTCTCCTGCCACCACGATGCTGTACGCATCTCCCAAGGTGTCCCATACCCCGGTCGCTGTGACAGATGCGCTGACATCCAGGATTTGCAGGCCCTCGGCCCCGTTTGCCAAATATGCGGTATTCTCCGTCACCATGATATCATGGACCATGTCCGATGTCTCCACGAGCCCTTTCAAGGTCGGCTGATTCACGTTGCTCACGTCAATCAGATGGAGGCCCATGTCGCCTCCGACAAACACGGTGGTTCCCGTCACCGCGACGCTGTATCCCCTGTCGCCTGTGTTTACGGAACCGATATACTTGGGTGCGGAGGGATCGTGAATGTCTATGATGTGGAGGCCGTTATAATGATCCGCCAGATAAGCGATATCCCCGCTCACCGTGACCGCATACGCCTTATTGAGCGATGTGTTCTCAACGCCTACAACCGGGGCAGAGGGATTCCCGATGTTTATGATCTGCAATCCGCCGTAATAATCGGCCACATAAGCCATATCCCCTTTTACGGCAATGTGATATGCCTCACCCGGGGTGTCCACTGTGATCATGGAAGGATTTTCCGGATCACTGATATTGATGATCTGGACACCCTTCTCCCCGTCTGCCACAAGAACTGTGTTCTCTTTCACAGCAACCCCTCTGGCAAATCCCGGGGTATCCACCGTGCCAGAGATTACAGGTTCAGAGAGTCTGCTCAGATCAATGATCTGCAATCCCATGTTTCCATCCGCAATATATGCCTTTTTTCCGGCCACTGCGACATCATAAGCTTGGCCAGGTGTATCAGTGACGCTGATCAGGGATGGGCTTCCGGGGTTGGTGATATCGAATATCAGCAGTCCGCTCTCCCCACCAGCCATGTATGCTTTCTCATCTGCTATGGTCAGGCCGTAAGCCTCATCTGGAGTGTCCGCAGCCCCGATGATCGTTCTCCTGTTTCCCACATCCGGAAACATGGAGACCCTTGTATGCTCATCAAACCCGGTTCCGGTCAGGGTGACAGTCAGGTCCTGATTCAGAATGCCCAGGGTGGGATAGACTGATTCCAGTTTCAGTTCCGCAGATGCTGCCGGGGGCGTGAGGAAGAGGCAGAGCGTGAATATGCCCAGGATAATTTGGATGGTGTGAGAATGCTTTTTGAGATACATGATGGTGTCTCCTTGATGTGTTTCTCCCATTATTTTCCCAGGGTGGCGCTGCGCTGACCCTGGGCTGGTTTATTTAACCCCTTCGGGGTGTTTGGATTTTTGGATTTTTCCATTTCCCCATTTCCCCATTTCTGCGCTGACCCTGGGCTGGTTTGTGTAACCCCTTCGGGGTATTTGGATTTTTTCATTTTTACATTTCCCCATTTCTTCGGGGTATTTCAAACACGTTTAATCATCCTCAAGATCATTTACATTTCCCCATTTCTTCGGGGTATTTCAAACACGTTTAATCATCCTCAAGATCATCAGGGTCAAGTTTTGAAATT